>JBQGCR010000533.1:0-3521 GCA_052038585.1 Kineosporiaceae bacterium | reverse complement strand
GAGCGCGACGCACGAGGCGACGACCGGCTCCAGGTCGCCCGCGAGCACCTGGTCGAGGTTGTAGGCCTTGTAGCCGGACCGGGGGTCGGCGACCCGGTTCTCGGGGAAGTTGTACGTCCGGATCCGCTCGGAGCGGTCGACGGTGCGCACCTGCGAGCGGCGGGTCGCCGCGGCCTCGGCGTCGGCGCTCTCCTTGGCGATCGCCCGCAGGCGTGCCCGCAGGATGCGCAGCGCCTGCTCCTTGTTCTGCAGCTGGCTCTTCTCGTTCTGGCAGGAGACGACGACGCCGGTGGGCAGGTGCGTGATCCGCCCGGCGGAGTCGGTCGTGTTGACGCGCTGCCCGCCGGGACCGGAGGAGCGGAAGACGTCGACCCGCAGGTCGTTCGGGTCGACCTCGACCTCGTCGACCTCGTCGGCCTCCGGCAGCACGAGCACGCCCGCGGCGGAGGTGTGGATGCGGCCCTGGCTCTCGGTGACCGGCACCCGCTGGACGCGGTGCACGCCGCCCTCGAACTTCAGCCGGGCGTAGACGCCCTCGCCGGGGCCGGGCGTGCCGCGGCTCTTCACGGCGACCGAGACGTCCTTGTAGCCGCCGAGGTCGGACTCGGTCGCGTCGAGCACCTGGGTGCGCCAGCCCTGGCGCTCGGCGTAGCGCAGGTACATCCGCAGGAGGTCCCCGGCGAAGAGCGCCGACTCCTCGCCGCCCTCGCCGGCCTTGATCTCGAGGATGACGTCCCGGTCGTCGTCGGGGTCGCGCGGGACGAGCCGGCGGCGCAGCGCCTGCCAGGCGTCCTCCTCGGCCGCCTCGAGCGCGGGCACCTCGGCGGCGAACTCGGCGTCGTCGGCCGCGAGCTCACGGGCCGCGGCGAGGTCCCCGGCCGCCGCCTGCCAGGCGGCGTGCGCCACGGCCACGGCGCCCAGCTCGGCGTAGCGCCGGCCGAGCCGGCGCGCCCGCGGGGGGTCGGCGTGGACGGCGGGGTCGGCGAGCTCGGCCGACAGCTCGGCGTGCTCGGCGAGCAGCGCGTCGGCCGCCTCGGCGAGGGCGGCCCGCTCCCCCGGCGGGGTCGGCTGGGTCACGGCGGTCTCCTCGGGAGCAGGGTGTCGGGGCGCAAAGCACCGGCGCCGGTGCGCGACCCCCTGGAGGGGTGCGCACCGGCGCCGGCGGAGGCCCTACTTGGCCGCGGTCTTCTTGCCGTACCGCTTCTCGAACCGGGCCACGCGGCCGCCGGTGTCGAGGATCTTCTGCTTGCCCGTGTAGAACGGGTGGCACTGGCTGCAGACGTCGGCGTGGATCTGGCCGTTCTTCGCCGTGCTGCGGGTGGTGAATGTGGCGCCGCACGTGCAGGTGACCTGCGTCTCGGCGTACTCGGGGTGGATCCCGCTCTTCATGATGCTCCTTGTCGATGTGCCGCCGGGTCGTCCGCGCCCGCTGCGCGGGACGTGAACCGGAGCGTCGTCCAGTGTGCCATGCGGGTGGTGCCCCCACGTAACCGTCGGGGCACCTGCCGCATTCCGGGCGTCAGTCGTCGTCGCCGCGCCGGCCGGGGACCGGCGTCGTCTTCTGCACCTGCATGAGGAACTCGACGTTGCTCTTCGTCTGGCGCATCTTGTCCAGGAGCAGCTCGATGGCCTGCTGCGGCTCGAGGGCGCCCATGACGCGGCGCAGCTTGTAGATGACGCCGAGCTCGTCGCGACCCATGAGGATCTCCTCGCGGCGCGTGCCCGAGGCGTTGACGTCGACCGCGGGGAAGATCCGCTTGTCCGCCAGCTGGCGCGACAGGCGCAGCTCCATGTTCCCCGTGCCCTTGAACTCCTCGAAGATGACCTCGTCCATCTTGGACCCGGTCTCGACGAGCGCCGTGGCGATGATCGTCAGCGAGCCGCCGTGCTCGATGTTGCGCGCGGCGCCGAAGAACCGCTTCGGCGGGTAGAGCGCCGAGGAGTCGACACCGCCGGACAGGATGCGCCCGCTCGCCGGGGCGGCGAGGTTGTAGGCGCGCCCGAGCCGGGTGATCGAGTCGAGGAGGACGACGACGTCGTGCCCCAGCTCGACGAGCCGCTTGGCCCGCTCGATGGCGAGCTCGGCGACGGTCGTGTGGTCGTCGGCCGGCCGGTCGAAGGTCGAGGCGATGACCTCCCCCTTGACCGTGCGCTGCATGTCGGTGACCTCCTCCGGCCGCTCGTCGACGAGGACGACCATGAGGTGGCACTCCGGGTTGTTCTTGGCGATCGCGTTGGCGATCTCCTGGAGCACGAGCGTCTTGCCGGCCTTCGGCGGGGAGACGATGAGCCCGCGCTGGCCCTTGCCGATCGGCGCGACGAGGTCGATGACCCGCGACGTCGTCCGGTTCGGCTCGGTCTCCAGGCGCAGCCGCTCCTGCGGGTAGAGCGGGGTCAGCTTGCCGAAGTCCGGACGGGCCCGGGCCTCGTCCGGCGTCGAGCCGTTGACCTCGTCGATCCGCACGAGCGCGTTGAACTTCGCCCGCGGGTTGTTGCCCTGCGGCTGCTCGCCGTCGCGCTGCTGACGGATGGCCCCGCGGACGGCGTCGCCCTTGCGCAGGCCGTTCTTCTTGACCTGCCCGAGGGAGACGTAGACGTCGTTCGGGCCGGGCAGGTAGCCGGACGTGCGGAGGAAGGCGTAGTTGTCGAGCAGGTCGAGGATGCCCGCGACGGGCACGAGGACGTCGTCCTCGGAGACCTCGAGGTCCGGCTCGCTGCCGGCGGGACCGTCGTCGAGGCCGCGACCGCGACGCTTGCGGTCGCGGTAGCGCCCGCGCCGGCGGCCGCGGCGGCCGTCCTCGTCGTCGTCGTCGCGCGGGCCCTGGTCGCGCGGGCCCTGGTCACGCTGGCCCTGCGGGTTCTGGCCCTGGCGGTCCTGGCGGTCCTGGCGGTTCTGCTGGCCGTCGCGGCCCTGCTGGCCGTCGCGGCCCTGCTGGCCGTCGCGGCCCTGCTGGCCGTCGCGGTCCTGCGGCTCGCGCTGCTGGCCGTCGCGGTTCTGCTGGCCGTCGCGGTTCTGCAGGCCGTCGCGCTGCTGGCCGTCGCGGTTCTGCTGGCCGTCGCGGTTCTGCTGGCCGTCGCGGTTCTGCAGGCCCTCGCGCTGCTGGCCGTCGCGCACGCGCCGCTCGCGGCGCTCGGAGCGGTCGGGGCGCTCGGACCGGTCGGACCGCTCCGGGCGGTCCTGACGCTGCTCGCCGGGCTGCTCGCCGGACTGCGTGCCGTCCTGCTCGCCGGACCGCTCGCGCGGCTGCTCGACGACGGGCCGCGCCTGCGGCTCGGCGGCCGGGGCGGCGGTCGGCTCGGCCGTGCGCTGGCGCACCGGGGCCTCGGCCGGCCGCTCGGCGGCGGGCTGCTCGGGCGCGGGCTGCGCCGGGGCGGGGATGTCGAGGGTCGGCGCGGTCTGCGCCGACGGGGCACCGGCCGGGGCGGAGGCCCGGCGGCTCGTGCGGGGCGCCGTGGTGGTCCCCTGCGCGGGGGCGCCGCCGTCCCGCCGGGCCTTGATGGCCTCGAGCAGGTCGGACTTG
>JBQGCR010000532.1:0-3244 GCA_052038585.1 Kineosporiaceae bacterium | reverse complement strand
CGGCGGCGGGCTGCTCGGGCGCGGGCTGCGCCGGGGCGGGGATGTCGAGGGTCGGCGCGCTCTGCACCGACGGGGCACCCGCCGGGGCGGAGGCCCGGCGGCTCGTGCGGGGCGCCGTGGTGGTCCTCTGCGCGGGGGCGCCGCCGTCCCGCCGGGCCTTGATGGCCTCGAGCAGGTCGGACTTGCGCATCCGCGCGGTACCGCTGATCCCCAGCTCCACGGCCATGGCCTGGAGCTCGGGCAGGCGCAGGGCGGACAGCGCCCCGCCCCGCGCGGCCCGCGCAGCGGAACCGGCAGCGGCGATCTCGGTGGTGTCTGTCACGAAGGATCCTTCCCCCTCGTCGACCGGCGTCGGACGACGGCGGCCACGTGGATTCCCGGGGAGCCGGGGGTTCGGCAGCCGTGGACGCGCGCCTCGGGAGCAGCAGGACAGGCGGGACAGCGGCCGGTCGTGATGCGGAGAATGCGGCGGCGGGGCTCGTGGAAGCCTCCACGCGGCTGCATGCGTACTGTAACACCGCGGACCCCGCCGCCCTAGCGGCAACGGCACGACGACACGCGACGTCACCTGCACGAACGAGCCGGACGCCCGCTCTGTTCCTCGTCGCGGCTTGTGTCCGCGTCCGTCGGCGGGGCTGCGCTCCGCTACTGCGCCAACGGCTCCCACGTCGCGCCGGCCGGGTCGACGGCCAGCTCGAGCACCTGCCACCCCTCCCCGGCGAGCTGCACCGTCTCGGCCCGCACGTCGACGCCACGCCGGCGGACCCCGAGGACGAGCGCCGTCGGCCCCGCGCCGGAGACGACGGCGGCGTGCCCGGCGGCCCGCAGCCGCTGGACGAGGTCCCACGTGGCCGGCATCGCGCTCGCCCGCTGGACCTGGTGCAGCCGGTCCTGCGTCGCCGGCAGGAGCAGCTCCGGGCGCCGGGTGAGCGCCTCGACGAGCAGCGCCGCACGACCGGCGTTGAACGCCGCGTCACCGTGCGGCACCGCGTGCGGCAGCATCGCGCGGGCCTTCGACGTCGCGAGCTCGGTCCCCGGGACGCACGCGACGGCGACGACGTCGGGGTGCACGTCGAGCCGGACGGCCCGAGGTCGGCCGGCCTCGCCGTCGGCCCACGAGACCGTGAAGCCGCCGTGCAGGGAGGCGGCCACGTTGTCCGGGTGCCCCTCGAAGCGGTCGGCGAGCAGGAGCGCGTCGTCGTCGTCGATCCCCGAGGGGTCGGCCAGCAGCCCGCGGGCGGCGCCGACGCCGGCGACGACGGCGGACGCCGAGGACCCCAGGCCCCGCCCGTGCGGGATGACGTTCCGGCAGACCAGGTGCAGCCCGGGCTGGTCGACCCCGGCGTGGGCGAGCCCGGCCCGGACCGCGCGCACGACGAGGTGGTCCTCCCCCGTCGGCACCTCCCCCGCCCCGGCGCCGGACACCTCGACGACGACGCCGGGCGCCTGCGTCGCGGTGACGTCGAGCTCGTCGTAGAGACCGAGGGACAGGCCGAGGCTGTCGAAGCCCGGGCCGAGGTTGGCGCTGGACGCGGGCACGCGGACGCGGACCGTGCCCGCGCGCAGCCCGGCGGGCGGCGCGGCCGGGCTCGTCCCGGTCACGGCGCCGCTCACCTCAGCCCTCACCCTCCACGCGCATGACGCTCTCGACGGCCTGGACGACGTCGAGCCCGGCGAGCACCTCGACGGTCGCCGCGAGCGCGGCGTCCGGGGCGGTGTGCGTGACGACGACGAGCGCCGCCCGGCCGGTCGTCTCCCCCTCGCGGGCCGGCAGCTGCTGCTGGCGCACGGTCTCGATCGACACGCCGTGCTCGGCGAAGGCGAGGGCGACCTGGGCGAGGACGCCCGGGCGGTCGGCGACGTCGAGGCTGATGTGGTACCGCGTCGGGACGTCGCCCATCGGCCGCACCGGCAGCCGGGCGTAGGCGCTCTCGCGCGGGCCGAGGCCGCCGGCCACCCGGTTGCGCGCGACGCTCACGAGGTCGCCGAGGACGGCGCTGGCCGTCGGCTGCCCGCCGGCGCCGCGGCCGTAGAACATGAGCTCGCCGGACGCCTCGGACTCGACGAAGACGGCGTTGAACGCCTCGCGCACGCTCGCGAGCGGGTGCGACGTCGGGATCATCGCCGGGTGCACCCGGACCGAGACGCCCTCGGCGCCGTCGGCCCCGACCGTCCGCTCGCAGATCGCGAGGAGCTTGACGACGGCGTTCATCGCGCGGGCCGAGGCGACGTCACCTGCGGTGACGGACGTGATGCCCTCGCGGTGCACGTCGGCCGCGGCGACCCGGGTGTGGAAGGCGAGGGAGGCGATGATCGCGGCCTTCGCCGCGGCGTCGAAGCCCTCGACGTCGGCGGTCGGGTCGGCCTCGGCGTAGCCGAGCGCCTGCGCCTGGGCGACCGCCTCGGCGAAGCCCTGGCCGGTCGAGTCCATCTTGTCGAGGACGTAGTTCGTCGTGCCGTTGACGATGCCGAGCACCCGCCGGACCCGGTCCCCGGCGAGCGACTCGCGCAGCGGGCGGATGAGCGGGATGGCGCCGGCGACGGCGGCCTCGTAGTAGAGGTCGACCCCGTGCTCGGCGGCGGCCTCGTAGAGCGCCGGGCCGTCCTCGGCGAGCAGCGCCTTGTTCGCGGTGACGACGGACGCGCCGGCGGCCATGGCCTCGAGGATGAGCGTGCGGGCCGGCTCGATGCCGCCGATGACCTCGACGACGAGGTCGGCGCGCTTGACGAGGTCCGTCGCGTCGGTCGTGAAGAGGGACTCGGGCAGGTCGAGGTCGCGCCGGCGACCGGGCCGGCGGACGGCGATGCCGGTGAGCTCGAGCGGGGCACCGGCACGGCGGCCCAGCTCGGCGGCGTGCTGCGTCAGCAGCCGCGCCACCTCGGTGCCGACCACCCCGCACCCGAGCAACGCGACCTTGAGCGGCTCCACGACGCCTGTCCCTTCCCTCGTCACCACCTGCTCGCGCAGGTGCTCCTTGTGTCCCACACCCGTCCCCGGCCGGGTCGGGGCATCTCACGATCCGGGACGCCGGGCTCAACCCGCGTCGAGCGCCAGGAGGTCGTCCTCGGTCTCGCGGCGCACGACGACGCGGGCCCGGCCGTCGCGTACGGCGACCACGGGCGGGCGCGGCACGTGGTTGTACTGGCTGGCCATGCTCCGGCAGTAGGCGCCGGTGCCGGGCACCGCGAGCAGGTCCCCGCGGGAGACGTCGCCGGGGAGGAACTCGTCGGTGACGACGACGTC
>JBQGCR010000531.1:0-2639 GCA_052038585.1 Kineosporiaceae bacterium | reverse complement strand
TCTTCGGCGAGCAGCCGACGCCCGCGGAGGTGGCCGCGGCCCGGGACGCGCTCCTCGGGGCCGCCGCGGTCCTCGTCGGGGTGCCCGTGCTCGCCCTCGCGGTCGCCGTGCGTTCTCGGGCGCGGGTCGGGACGCGCCTGTGGGGCGCGGGGCTCGTCGTCGGCCTCGTGCTCGCCGTGCTCGTCGTGCCGTGGGGGACGCTCGCCCCCGACCCCGCCGTCACCCCCACGGGCCCGCGGCACTGCCAGGAGCTCAGCGGCGGGGACACCCGCTGCCCCGGAGGGTGAGCCCGGCCCGTCTGGGGCACGATGGCCGTATGCCCCACTCGAGCCGACGCCGACCGGTGCTGCGCGTGCGGGCCGACGGGACGAGCACGCGCCGCCCGGACACGCTCGCCGTCGAGGAGCCGCTCGAGATCCGGCTCGACGGGGTGCCGTTCACCGTGACGATGCGCACGCCGGGGCACGACCTCGACCTCGCGCTGGGGTTCCTCGTCGCCGAGGGCGTCGTCGTCAAGCCCGACGACGTCGTCTCCGCGATGCACTGCCCGGACGCCGCGCGCGACGACGACGGACGCCCGACGCACAACGTCGTCGACGTCACCCTCGGCGCCGGCGCCCGCCGACCCGACGCCGCCCAGCGCCGGGACGTCTCGAGCGCCTGCGGGGTGTGCGGGACGGAGCGGATCGACGCTGTGCGGTCCCGCGGCGCCTTCGACGTCGACGACGACCCGGTCGTCGTCCCGCCGGCGCTCCTGCTCGACCTGCCGCAGCGGCTGCGGGCGGCCCAGACGGTGTTCGACCGCACCGGCGGGGTGCACGCCGCCGGCCTCGTCGCCGCCGACGGGGACCTGCTGTGCGTCCGCGAGGACGTCGGGCGGCACAACGCCGTCGACAAGGTCGTGGGCTGGGCCTTCGGCGCGGGGCTGCTCCCGCTGCGCGGGACCCTGCTCCAGGTGAGCGGTCGCGCGTCCTTCGAGCTCGTCCAGAAGGCCTGGGCCGCAGGCGTTCCCGTGCTCGCGGCGGTGTCGGCGCCGTCCTCGCTCGCGGTGGACCTGGCCGAGGAGGCGGGCATGACGCTCGCCGGGTTCTCCCGCGGGCAGTCCCTCAACGTCTACGCCGGGGCCCATCGCCTCGTCGGCTGACGCCACCCCCGCTACGATCACGGCGTGGTGGACCAGACCGCCGCCGACGAGGTTCGCCGGGCGGCCGACCGGACTCTCGCACGCGGCTCGGGCCGGATCGAGATGCTGGGGCGGACCGCGGACGACGAGGTCGTCATGGTCACCGAGCTCGACTTCGACGGGCGCGCGCGCCGTGGCCGGCTGCGCCAGCGCTTCGCTGTCGGCGACGAGGAGACCAGCACCTGGCACGTCAGCGTCGTCGACGGCGACCGGCTGCTCGTCGAGCAGATCGACACGCCGACATGGGCCGCCGTCGACGCCCTGTGGCCCTCGTCGTCACCGCTCGCGATGGTGCACTGGCTCCGCGGTGCGGTGGCGGCACCGTCGCCGGGGGACGGCCCGGCCGCCGGCGGGTCCGCCCTCGAGGTGGCGGTCGACCCGACGCAGGCGCTCGACCGGTCCACCCCGGAGGACCTCGCCGGGGTGCGCCGCAGCCTCGAGGAGGCGGGCCTCGACGCGCCGCTGCCGGTCCGCGTCACCCTGGGACCCGACGGGCTCGTCGCGACCCTGCGCGTGCAGCTGCCCGGCGACGACGCGCTCGTGCTCGACCTCACGCTGTCCGGGCTCGGCCGGCCGGTGACGGTCGACGTCCCGTCGGACGTCGTCGAGAGCACCCCGGAAGAGGTCGTCGAGCGCGCGGTGCGGGCGGGCGACGACGAGGAGCCGGGCGGACCCGGCTAGCCGGACGCGCGAGGGGGGCCGGCCCCAGTGGGACCGGCCCCCTCGTCACGACATCAGGTGGGGATCAGGCGTGGATCAGGCCTTGGGCGGGTCCACGTCGCCGCGGTAGCCGCCGTCCTCGACGCCCCGCGACTCGATGAACTCCTTGAAGCGCTCCATGTCACCCTTGGCGCGGCGCTTGACGAGACCCAGCTTGTCGCCGAGCTGCTCGACGATGCCCTCGGGGGCGGTGTCGAGCTGCAGGGTGACGCGGGTGTGCGAGTCGTCGAGGCGGTGGAACGTCACGACGCCGGCGTGGTCGGTGCCGTCGACGCTCTTCCACGCGACGCGCTCGTCGGGGTGCTGCTCGGTGATCTTGGCGTCGAACTCACGGGTCACGCCGCCGATGGAGATCTTCCAGTGCGTGAGCGTGTCGTCGACCTGCTCGATCCGCTCGACGCCCTCCATGAAGCGGGGGAACTCCTCGAACTGGGTCCACTGGTTGTACGCGGTGCGCACGGGGACCTCGACGTCGACCGTCTCGATGACGCTGGACATGCGACTCTCCTCGTCTGTTCCGACTTTTCGGTCAGAAGAGTCGTGCCCGAAGCTTGCGCACCGTATGCGTTCAGCGGGGCGGTGAAGAAGTTCGGCGGGGCGGCCCCGGGACCGGCGCCGGCCCGGGCCGGGGACCGGACGTCGGACCGGACGCCGCGCCGGACGCCGCGCCGGACGCCGCGCCGGACGCCGGGCCCAGGGTCACCCCACCCGCGGCCGGCGGCCGAGCACCCGCAGC
>JBQGCR010000530.1:0-3351 GCA_052038585.1 Kineosporiaceae bacterium | reverse complement strand
CGGGCCATGTTCTGCGCCGCGACGGCCTTGGTCGCCTTGGCCCGCATCTTGTCGGCCTGGGCGAGCAGGGCGGAGGCCTTCTTCTCCGCGTTCGCGCGCTCGCGCTTGCGGCGCCGCTCGTCCTGCTCGCGCGCGGCGAGGTAGGCCTTCCACCCGACGTTGTAGACGTCGAGCGCCGAGCGGTTCGCGTCGAGGTGGAACACCTTGGTGACGACGGCGTCGAGCAGGTCGACGTCGTGGCTGATGACGACGAGGCCGCCCTGCCAGACCCGCAGGAAGTCGCGCAGCCAGGTGATGGAGTCGGCGTCGAGGTGGTTCGTCGGCTCGTCGAGGAGCAGGGTGGGCGCGCCGGAGAAGAGGATCCGGGCGAGCTCGACGCGCCGGCGCTGCCCGCCGGAGAGCGTCCCGAGCTCCTGGCCGAGGACCTTCTCGGGCAGCCCGAGGCTGCCGCAGATCGTCGCCGCCTCGCTCTCGGCGGTGTAGCCGCCGCGGGACGTGAACTCGGCGTCGAGCCGGGCGTAGCGCGCCATCGCCTTCTCGCGGACCGCGTCGTCCGTGCTCGCCATCCGGGCCTCGGTCTCGCGCAGCCCGCGGACGACGTCGTCGAGGCCGCGGGCCGACAGCACCCGGTCCCGGGCGAGCTGCTCGAGGTCCCCCGTGCGCGGGTCCTGCGGCAGGTAGCCGACGTCACCGGTGCGGGTGACCGAGCCGGCGACGGGCTGCGTCTCGCCGGACAGGACCCGGGTCAGCGTCGTCTTGCCGGCGCCGTTGCGGCCGACGAGGCCGACCCGGTCCCCGGGGCCGACGCGGAAGGTGGCGTGCTCGACGAGGATCCTCGCGCCCGCGCGCAGCTCGACGTCGTGGGCGACGATCATGGGACGGCAACACTCCAGACAGCAGGCTCGGGACGACTCCCATCGTACGGGCGGCCGCACGGCGCTACGGTTCGCATCGACCACCCCCGCCCGACGAGAGAGGCCGCCGGCGTGCCCATCGAGTTCGACGACAGCAGGGTCGACGTCTCCGGCGTCGACGACCGGCGCGGCCGCGGCGGGGGCGGCGGGCTCGCCATCGGCGGCGGCGCGGGGATCGTCGGCGTCATCGTCACGCTCGTCGTCGTCCTCCTCGGCGGCGACCCGTCCCAGCTCCAGCTGCCCTCGGGCGGGTCCGGCGTGCAGGCGGGGCAGCCGGCCGAGTCCTCCGAGGAGCTGCGCGCGCGGTGCAACGCCGAGGGCGCGCTCGAGCAGTACACCGACTGCCGCCTCATCAAGGTCTACAACGTCGCCGACGACGTGTGGCGCGACGAGTTCGCCCGGCGCAACCTGCCCTACCAGGCCCCTCGCTTCGCCTTCTTCACCGGCTCGACGCAGACCGGCTGCGGGCCGGCGAGCGCGTCGGTCGGCCCGTTCTACTGCCCGCCGGACCAGGAGATCTTCTTCGAGCTCGACTTCCTCGAGCAGCTCCAGAGCCAGTTCGGCGCCCAGGGCCAGTTCGCGCAGGCGTACATCGTCGCCCACGAGTTCGGTCACCACCTCCAGACGATCCTCGGCACCGAGCGGCAGGTCCGCGCCGCCCAGCAGCAGGACCCGTCCCGGGCCAACGCCTACTCCGTCGCGATGGAGCTGCAGGCCGACTGCTACGCCGGGGTGTGGTCGACGCTCGCGGACCGGCGCGGCGAGGGCGGCATCGCGCTCACCGAGGCCGACGTCGCCGAGGCGGTCCGGGCGGCGGAGGCGGTCGGCGACGACCGGATCCAGGAGCGCACCCAGGGCCGGGTCGACCCCGAGTCGTGGACCCACGGCTCGGCGGAGCAGCGCCAGCAGTGGTTCCTCACCGGCTACACAAGCGGCGACATCGCGAGGTGCGACACCTTCGGCGGCTGAACGGCCCCGCGCTGCGTTGCGTACGCTCGGCCCTGACCGCGGGACCCGCCCGCGCCGCTCCTGCCTCGAGGTCCACCGTGAAGCACCCGTCCCTCCTCGGCGCGCGCGACCTGGCGCGCGTCGCGACGCTCGCCGCGCTCGTCGCCGTCCTCGGGCTCGCCCCGCCGATCGCGGTCCCGGGGCTCCAGGTGCCCATCACGGCGCAGACGCTGGGCGTCATGCTCGCCGGCTGCCTGCTCGGCGCGCGCCGCGGGGCCCTCGCCGTCCTCGTCTTCCTCGCCCTCGTCGCGGCGGGCCTGCCGCTGCTGTCGGGCGGCCGCGGCGGCCTGGGCGTCTTCGCCGGCCCGAGCGCCGGCTTCCTCGTCGGCTGGGTCGCCGGCGCCTACGTCACGGGGGCGCTCGTCGAGCGGCGGCCGTCCCGCGGGCTGCTCGGCTGGCTGGTCCTCTCGTGCGCCGTCGGGGGCATCGGCGTCGTCTACGCCTTCGGCATCCCCGTCATCTCCTGGGTGACCGGCATCCCGGTCGCGCAGGCCGCGACGGGCTCGGCCGTCTTCCTCCCCGGCGACCTCGTCAAGGTCGCGCTCGCCAGCGCCCTGACCGCCGCCGTCGTCCGCGGGTACCCGCCGGCGGCGCCGCCGCGGCGCAGCGAGCGCGCCGCCGCCTCCGTCGGGGCGTGAGCGAGCCGGGTCGCGAGGTCCTCGACCGCGTCGAGGCCCTCCTCGCCACCCCGCTCGACGGCCGGCTCACCCTCGCGACGTCCGGGTCGACCGGCGCGCCGCGCACGGTCACCCGCTCCGTCGTCTCGTGGGCGGCGAGCCTCGAGCCGTTCTCGGCCGTGACCGGCATCGGCGCCGGCGACGTCGTCTGGGCGCCCGGCGGTCCCGGCTCGACCTTGACGCTCTACGCGCTCTACCACGCCCGCTCCGTGGGCCGGCCCGTGGTGGCGACCGGCCCGTGGCGCGGCGTGCCGCGCGCGGCCGGGCCCGCCGACACCGCGACCGTCGTGCAGTGCGTGCCCGCGGGGCTCGACGACGTCGTCACCGCCCGGGAGGCGGGCCGGCTCCCCCGGCTGCGGCTCGCGGTCGTCGCCGGCGCCCGGCTGCCGGACGCCCTCGCGGCACGGGCCCGCGCCACCGGGCTCGACGTGCTCAGCTACTACGGCGCCGCCGTGCTGTCCTTCGTCGCCGTCGGCCGGGACCGGCTCGTCGCCTTCCCGGGCGTCGAGGTCGCGGCGCCCGGCGGCCTGCTGCGCTGCCGCTCGCCCTACCTCGCCGACGGCGTCGCGGACGACGACGGCTGGGCCGGCGTCGGCGACCGCGGCCGGGTCGAGCCCGACGGGTCCGTCGTCGTCCTCGGCCGCGGCGGGTCGCTCAGCGTCGGCGGGACGCTCGTCGCGCTCGACGACGTCGAGGCGGTGCTCGCCGGCACGCCCGGCGTGGCCGAGGTGGTCTGCCTCGGCGAGCCGCAC
>JBQGCR010000529.1:0-8174 GCA_052038585.1 Kineosporiaceae bacterium | reverse complement strand
GCGCCTGGTCGACGTTGCGCGCACCGGGGATGACGACGCTCACCCCCGGCTGGTCGACGATCCACCGCAGCGCGAAGGCGGCCGTCGGCACGCCCGCCGGGGCGAGGGCGGCGACGTCGCGCGCGGCGGCGACACCCACCTCGTAGGGGACGCCGGAGAACGTCTCGCCGACGTCGAAGGCCTCGCCGTGCCGGTTGTACGTGCGGTGGTCGTCGGCGGAGAACGTCGTCCGCTCGTCGTAGCGCCCCGACAGCAGGCCGCTCGCGAGCGGCCCCCGGGCGAGGATCCCGACGCCGGCCTCGCGGGCGGCGGGCAGCACCTCCTCGAGCGGCTTGAGCCGGAAGGCGTTGAGGATGATCTGCACCGTCGCGACGTGGGGTCGGGCGATCGCGGCGAGGGCCTCGGCGCACGTCTCGACGGAGACGCCGTAGGCGGCGATCCGCTTCTCCTGCACCAGGGTGTCGAGCGCGTCGTACACGGCGTCGTCGGAGAGCACCGACGTGGGCGGGCAGTGCAGCTGCACGAGGTCGAGCGTGTCGACGCCGAGGTTGGCCCGGCTCCGGTCGGTCCACGCGCGGAACGCGTCGAGGGTGTACGCGGCCGGCTCGTGGGGGTTCGCGCGGCGGCCCATCTTCGTCGCCACCGTGAGGCCGTGGCCCGGGCGGCCGGCGAGGAACTCGCCGATGAGCGTCTCGCTGCGGCCGTCGCCGTAGACGTCCGCGGTGTCGAGCATCGTCACGCCCGCGTCGACGGCGGCCTCGAGCACGCCGAGCGCGTCGTCCTTCGACACCTCGCCCCAGTCGCCGCCCAGCTGCCAGCAGCCGAGCCCCACCACGCCCACGGAACGGCCGGTCCGGCCGAGAGTCCTCGTCTCCACGAGGACGACCCTATGCCGGGGCGTCGGGGGGCACGCGGCCACCCGGCACGAGCCCGGCGGCCGTCGCGGCGGCGACCGCCTCGGCGAGCACGTCGCGGACGGTGCGGCCCGTCGCCCGGGCGAGCGCGGCGACGTCCTCGAACTCGGGCGTGGCGACCCGCACGCGCCCGTCCTCGTGGCCGAGCTTGACCCGCACCGTCCCGCCGGGGAGCGCCACCTCGCGCCAGGTACGGGCCAGCGCGGTGCGCCGCACGGAGCTCTCCCGGACGCCGAGGGTCGGCAGCAGGTCGAGCACGCGCCTGCGCAGGTCCGGGACCTGCGGCGGCCGGGCGAGCACGGACAGCACGTGCGCCGGCCGGCCCTTCTTGCCGGTCACGGCGGTCAGCCAGACGTCGGCGGCGCCGGCCGCGAGCAGGGCCTCGAGCACGCCCGGCCACACGCGCGGGTCGACGTCGTCGACCGTCGTCTCGAGGAGCACGGCCTCGTGGACGTCCCGGTCCGGCGGTCCGGCGGGTGCGCCGAGCACGACGCGGACGACGTTGGGGCGGTCCTGCGGGTCCCGGGTCCCGGCCCCGACGCCGAGCGCGACCGGGGTGAGGGCGGGCAGCTCCTCGCACGACGTCGCGAGCGCCCGCACGAGGGCCATCCCGGTGGGCGTCGTCAGCTCGCCGGTGCCCCCGGCGAGGACGGACCACCCGCGGGACAGCTCGAGGACCGCCGGCACCGGCACGGGCAGCAGCCCGTGCGCGCCGCGGACCTGGCCCGAGCCGAGGGCGACCGGGCCGGCGCTCACCCGGTCGACCCCGAGCGCGTGCAGCCCGGCGCAGACGGCGACGACGTCGGCGACGCTGTCCCAGGCGCCGACCTCGTGGAGGACGACGTCTTCGGCGTCGACGCCGTGCACCCGCGCCTCGGCGGCGACGAGGCGGGAGAAGACGTCGACGGCGGCGTCCCGCACGGGGTCCGGCAGGTCGGCGCCGGCGAGCAGGGGGCGCAGGTCGCGCCAGGGGCGGTGCGGCTGGTCGGGCTCGACGAGCTCGACGTCGAGCTTCGTCGCCCGCAGCCCGGCGCGGCGCACCGTCGTCGTCACCAGGCGCACGGTGGCGGGGACGACGGCGTCGACGCTGCGCTGGAGCACGCCGAGGTCGGCCCCGGCGTCGACGAGCGCGCCGGCGAGCATGTCGCCGGCGACGCCGGCACGGGCGTCGACCCAGCCGTGCAGCCCGGTGCGCCCGCTCACCGCGGGGCGGCGATCTGCGCCGCGAGATGCCCTGCGCCGTAGCCGTTGTCGATGTTGACGACGCCGACCCCGGGCGCGCACGCGTTGAGCATCGTCAGCAGCGCGGCGACCCCGCCGAAGGACGCCCCGTAGCCGACCGACGTGGGGACGGCGACGACGGGCGCGCTCACCAGGCCCGCGACGACGCCGGGCAGCGCGCCGTCCATCCCGGCGACGACGACGACGGCGGTCGCGCTGCGGAGCAGGTCGAGCCGGCCGAGCACCCGGTGCAGCCCGGCGACGCCGACGTCGACGACGAGCTCGGCGGGGCGGCCCAGCGCCTGCACGGTGAGCAGGGCCTCGCGGGCGACGGGCAGGTCGGACGTGCCGGCGCACGCGACGACGACGAGGCCCCCGGTCGGCTCGGGCAGCGCCGGCGGCCAGAGCACCAGGCGGGCGTCGGGTTCGTAGCGGGCGTCCGGGAGGGCGGCGAGCACGGCCGTCGCGTGGTCGGGGTCGGCGCGGGTGAACAGCGTCGTCCCGGCGTGCCCCCCGGCACCGACGGCCGCCGCGATCGCCCCGACCTGCTCGGGTGTCTTGCCCGAGCAGAACACCGCCTCGGGGTAGCCGCGGCGGTGCGCCCGGTCGGCGTCGAGGTCGGCGACGTCCCGCAGCGCCTGCGGCGCCTGCCACCCCGGGTCCGGCCCGACGGCGTCAGGCATCCGCGACCGCCGGGGCGCTGACGAGCGGCAGGGTGAAGGCGCCGGACTGGATGCCGGCGAGGTCGAGCGCGACGAAGCGGAAGCCCGCGGCCCGGACGGCGTCGACCAGACGGGCGCGGACGGGCTCGGCGACGGCGGCCGCCAGGTCCTGCGCGGGCAGCTCGACGCGGGCCACGTCGCCGTGGTGGCGCACCCGGCTCTCGGCGAAACCCAGTGCGGCCAGCGCGGTCTCGGCCGCCTCGACCTGCGCGAGCTTGGCCGGCGTCACCTCGGTGAAGTGCGGGATGCGCGAGGCGAGGCACGGCGCGGCCGGCTTGTCGGCGCTGCGCAGGCGCAGGGCCCGGGCCACCGACCGGACGGCCGCCTTGTCGAGCCCGGCGTCCGCGAGCGGGGTGAGGACCCGGTGCCGGCGGGCCGCCCGCGCGCCCGGCCGGTCGGGACGGCGGACGTCGTCGGCGTTCTCGCCGTAGGCGACCGCGGAGAGCCCGTACCGCTCGACGACGTCGTCGTCGATCCGGGTGAAGAGCTCGTCCTTGCAGTGGAAGCAGCGGTCGGGCCCGTTGGCCCGGTAGGCGGCGTCGTCGCCCTCGAAGGTCTCCACCTCGACGAGCGGCACGCCGAGGTCGGCCGCCACGGCGTGCGCGGCGTCCCGCTCGGCGGCGGCCAGGCTCGGCGAGACGCCGAGGACCGCCAGGGTGCGGCCCGGGCCGAGCGCGCGGGCGGCGAGCGCGAGCAGCACGGACGAGTCGACGCCGCCGGAGAAGGCGACGCCGAGCCGGGCGGGCTCGCCGATGGCGGCGGCCACCCGCCGGGCGTGGTCGAGGTCGGTGCCGGTCAGCGGAGGCGACGTCACGCTGCCACCCTGCCCGACACCCCCGCCGGTCGCCACCGTGGCCCCCGCGGGGCGCGGGCGCTCAACCCCGTCACCCGATCGGCCGATAGGTCCGGCATGAGCAGCCCCGCCACGTCCACCGGCGCCCCGGCCTTCCCGCAGCAGCGCACGCGCCCGCTCGAGGGCCCCTGGTCCCCGCCGGACCACCTCCAGCTCGCGATGGACCGCCTGCGCAACGCTGCCCCGGTCGACACCGTCGACTTCGTCTCGGCCTGCCCCGCCTGCGGGCAGGACACGACGTGGCGCGAGGAACGCGAGGACACCCGCCTGCGGATCACGCTCTCCTGCCCCTGCGCCCCGTGAGACCCCTCACCGCGTGAGCGAGGCTCCGGCGGGGGCCGTACAGCCGGTCAGTCCGGGACGCCGACGGCGGGGTGCAGATCGCCCGCCGGCGGCTGCCACGACGCCGGGTCCGCCTCGACCTGCTCGCCGGAGCGGATGTCCTTGACCTCGTGCCGGCCGTCCTCCTGGAGGAACCACACGTACGGGATGCCGCGCCGGTCGGCGTGCCGGATCTGCTTGCCGAACTTCGCCGCGGACGGCGCCACCTCCGTGGCGATCCCCCTGCGCCGCAACGCGGTCGCGACCCGGTCGCACGCCGCCCGGTCGCCCTCGGCGGTGACGGCGACGAGCACGCACGTCGGGACGCTGCGGGACGCGACCGCCAGGCCCCGGCCGACGAGCCGGGACACGCGCCGGGAGACGCCGATCGAGAGGCCGACCCCGGGGTAGGCCTGCTTGCCGTCGCTCGCGAGCGCGTCGTACCGGCCGCCGGAGCAGATCGACCCGAGGTCCTCGTGCCCCTCGAGGACGGTCTCGTAGACGGTGCCGGTGTAGTAGTCGAGCCCGCGGGCGAGGCGCAGGTCGGCGACCAGGGTGCCGGGGGCGTGCTCGGCGGCCGCCTCGACGACGCGCGCGAGCTCGGCCAGGCCCTCGTCGAGGAGCGGGTGCTCGACGCCGAGGGCGCGCACCCGGTCGACGACGGAGGCGTCCGGGGCCTGGATCGCGGCCAGCGCCAGGCAGGCCCGGGCCGGGGCCTGGCTCGCGCCGGCCTCGGCGACGAGCAGCTCCGCGACGGCGTCCGGCCCGATCTTGTCGAGCTTGTCGACCGTCCGCAGGACCGACGCGACGTCGTCCAGGCCGAGGCCGCGGTAGAAGCCCTCGACGACCTTGCGGTTGTTCACCTGGATCCGGAACGCCGGCACGCCGATGCCGCGCAGCGCCCCGAGCGCGTCGGCCATGACGAGCGGCAGCTCGACCTCGTAGTGGAACGGCAGCTCGCCGGCCCCGACGACGTCGACGTCCGCCTGGACGAACTCGCGGAAACGGCCCTCCTGCGGCCGCTCGCCCCGCCAGACCTTCTGGATCTGGTAGCGCCGGAACGGGAAGTGCAGGTGCCCGGAGTTCTCCAGCACGTACCGCGCGAACGGCACGGTGAGGTCGAAGTGCAGGCCGAGCCGGCGCGCGGGGTCGTCGTCCTCGTCCGCGCCCGCCTGGAGCCGGCGCAGGACGTAGACCTCCTTGTCGATCTCGCCCTTGCGCAGGAGCTGCTCGAGCGGCTCGACGGCGCGGGTCTCGAGCGAGGAGAAGCCCCACAGCTCGAAGGTGCGGCGCAGGGTGTCCAGGACGTGCTGCTCGACGATGCGGCCGGCGGGCAGCCACTCGGGGAAGCCGGACAGCGGGGTGGGGCGGGCCATGGGAAGTCCTTGTCGCAGAGCGGGTGGTGGCGTCCTCAGCCGCGCGCGGCCTGGGCGAGGTAGGGGTTCGAGCCGCGCTCGCGGCCCACGGTCGTCGCCAGGCCGTGGCCGGGCAGGACCAGCACGTCGTCGGGCAGGGTGAGGACCTTGTCGCGCAGGGAGCGCATCATCGCCGCGGTGTCGCCGCCGGGCAGGTCGGTGCGGCCGATGCTCCCGGCGAAGAGCACGTCGCCCGAGACGAGCGTCGAGGTGACGTCCCCGGCGGTGCCCTCGGGCACCTCGGGCAGGGAGAACATCACCGACCCCTCGGTGTGGCCGGGCGCGTGGCTCACCGTGACACGCAGGCCGGCGATCTCGAGCGTCTCGCCGTCGGAGACCGTCCGGACGTCGTCGGGACGCGCCCACGCGGCGGAGGCCCCGAACTGCGCCTCGAGCATCGCGACGAGCTGGCGGTCCATGGTCGCGAGCGGGTCGTCGAGGCGGTAGCCGTCGTCGCCGTGGACGAGGGCGGGGATCCCGTGGCCGCCGCAGACCGGCGTCACCGAGTACACGTGGTCGAGGTGGCCGTGGGTGAGCAGCACCGCCGCGGGGCGGAGCCGGTGCTCGGCGAGCACCTCGGAGAGCCGGTCGAGGACGCCGATCCCGGGGTCGACGACGACGCACTCCTCCCCCGCCGCCGGGGCGACGACGTAGCAGTTCGTGGCGAACGCCGCCGCGGGGAAACCGGTGAGGATCACCCGCCGAGCCTACCGAGCGAGCGGTGATCGGCCCGCACAGGACCGGCCCCTACACTCACGACCACGAGTGACGACGCCCGGGGGACGGGCGGCAGCGAGAAGGGGTGCACGCCGGTGTCGAGCAAGCGTGAGCGCGAGTACGCCCGCCGACGGTACGAGGAGTACCAGCGCCGCCAGGCCGAGCGCGCCGCCCTGCGGGCGAAGCGGCGCCGGCAGAGCATCGTCGCCTCGGTCGCCGCCGTCGGCGTCGTCGCCGTCGTCCTGGCCGCCTTCCTCGTCGTCGGCGGCGGGGACGACGACACGACGGCCGCGCCCGGCGGGGCCACCGCGACGTCGACCGCCCCCGCGGACGCGTGCCCGGCGCCGACGACGCCGCCGCCGGCCACCCCGAAGCAGTGGGCGACGGCGCCCGCCGCCGACACCGCCAAGGGCAAGACGTACACGATGACGCTCAAGACCTCGTGCGGCGACGTCGTCCTCTCCCTCGACGGGTCGAAGGCGCCGCAGGCCGTCGCCTCGACCGTCTTCCTCGGCCGGAACGGCTTCTACGACGGGACGCGCTGCCACCGCCTCACGACGCAGGGCATCTTCGTCCTCCAGTGCGGCGACCCGACGCAGACCGGCGGCGGCGGCCCCGGCTACTCGTACGGGCCGGTCGAGAACGCCCCCGCGGACGGCGTCTACAAGGCCGGCACGGTCGCCATGGCCCGGCAGGGGGAGAAGGGCGACAGCATGGGCAGCCAGTTCTTCCTCGTCTACGAGGACTCGCCGATCCCGTCCGACACCGCCGGCGGCTACACCGTGCTCGGGACGGTCACGAGCGGCCTCGACGTGGTCCGGAAGGTCGCCGACGCGGGCGAGACGGGCGGCGCCGGCGACGGCGCCCCGAGCACGCCGATCTCGATCGACGCCGTGACGGTCTCCCCCGCCTCGTAGCGGCGAGGTTGCGGCACGGTTTCGCCCGGTGACGAACCCGGACGAACCGGCGCCCTCCGGCGCGCACGACCGGCGCCGGGCAGGGTGGTCGTGACAGCATGGCCCCGGCGGGTCCGACGGAGGCCGGCCGAGGCGAGGGTGAACGCAGCGCCGGAGCAGTCCGGCGCAGCAGCGTGAGCGGACGAGGAAGCGTGGGTCGTGACGGATAACCAGTGGGGCCGGGTCGCCGAGGACGGGACGGTCTTCGTCCGCACCGCCGAGGGGGAACGGGCCGTCGGCTCCTACCCCGGCGCGAGCGCCGAGGAGGCGCTGGCCTACTTCGTCCGCAAGTTCGACGTGCTCGAGGGCCAGGTGGCCCTGCTCGAGCAGCGGCTCGCGGCCGGTCAGGTCTCCCCCGGTGACGCCCAGTCCTCGGTCACCACGCTGACGACCGAGGTCGCCGAGGCCCGGGCCGTCGGTGACCTCGACGGGCTCGCCGCACGGCTGGCCAAGCTCCCCGAGCTCATCGCCGCGCGCCGGGCCGAGGCCGACGTCGAGAAGGCCAAGGCCCGCGAGGCGGCCGTCGTCGCGCGGACGGCCGTCGTCGAGGAGGCCGAGGGCATCGCCGCGACGGACGCCGAGCGGATGCCGTGGAAGACGTCGGGCGACCGGCTGCGCGAGCTGTTCGACACCTGGCGGACCATGCAGCGCGACGCCCGCCTCGACAAGGCGACCGAGGACGAGCTGTGGAAGCGGTTCTCGCACGCGCGCACGACGTTCGACCGCAAGCGCCGCCAGCACTTCGGCGCCCTCGACGAGCAGCGCAGCAGCGCGAAGGTCGCCAAGGAGGCGATCGTCGCCGAGGCCGAGGCCCTGGCGACGTCCACCGACTGGGGCGCGACCGCCGCCGCCTACCGCGGGCTCATGGACCGCTGGAAGGCCGCCGGGCGCGCCGCGCGCAAGGACGACGACGAGCTGTGGAACCGGTTCCGGGCCGCGCAGGACGCGTTCTTCGCCGCCCGCAACGCCCACCACTCGGCCGCGGACGCGGAGTTCCGGGCCAACCTCGAGGTCAAGGAGGCGCTCCTCGTCGAGGCGGAGGCGCTCGTCCCGGT
>JBQGCR010000528.1:0-6963 GCA_052038585.1 Kineosporiaceae bacterium | reverse complement strand
CCTCCTCGAAGGAGTCGACCTGCCGGCCGAAGGCGTTGCGCCGGACCGTGACGTCGAGCCCGCCGAGGGTCTGCTGGCCCTCGACGGCGTCGACGACGGTGTCCGCGAGCAGGATCATCCCCGCGCAGGAGCCGTACGCCGGCATCCCCGCCGCGAGCCGGTCGAGCAGCGGCTCGCGCAGCCCGAAGGCGCGGGTCAGCTTGTCGATCGTCGTCGACTCCCCGCCCGGGAGCACCATCGCGTCGACCTCGGCGAGCTCCTCGGGACGGCGGACGGGCCGGGCGACGACGTCGCACGCGGCGAGCGCGAGGAGGTGCTCACGGACGTCGCCCTGCAGGGCCAGGACGCCGACGACGGGATCGGGGGTCACGGGGCACCAGGGTACGAGCCGTCCGGGTAGCGTGCGGACGTGCCCGCCGACACCGTCACCGACCACCTCGCCGCCCGCGCCGAGCAGCGGGAGGCCGCCCTCGCGCAGCGCCTGCCGCTGGCCGACGTGCGGGCCCGCTTCGCCCTGCCCGAGCACCTGGTCTACCTCGTGGGCAACTCCCTCGGCGCGCTGCCCGTCCACGTGCGGTCCGTCGTCGACGACGTCGTGACGACGCAGTGGGGGCGCGACCTCGTCTCCTCGTGGAACCGGCACGACTGGTGGCACGCCCCGACCCGCACCGGGGACCGGCTGGCGCCGCTCCTCGGCGCCGGCCCCGGGCAGGTGGTCGTCGGCGACTCGACGTCGGTGAACCTCTACAAGTGCTACCTCGCGGCGGCGCGCCTGCGGCCGGGGCGCGGCGTCGTCGTCACCGACCCGGCCTCCTTCCCCACCGACCTCTACGTCCTCGAGGAGGCCGCGCGGGTGGCCGGCTGGGAGGTCGTGCTCCTCGACCCGCCGCAGGTGCCGGGGTTCCTCGCCGCGCGGGGCGACGAGGTCGCGCTCGTGTCGCTGTCCCAGGTCGACTACCGCACGGGCGAGCAGTGGGACCTGCCGGGGCTCACCGCGGCGACCCACGCGGCGGGCGCCCTCGTCCTGTGGGACCTGTGCCACTCGGCGGGGGCGATGCCGGTCGGGCTCGACGCCCTCGACGCCGACCTGGCCGTCGGCTGCGGCTACAAGTACCTCAACGGCGGACCGGGCGCCCCGGCGTTCCTCTACGTCGCGCGCCGCCTCCAGGACCGCGTGCACAACGCGATCTCGGGATGGCACGGCCACGCGACGCCCTTCGCCATGGAGCCCGGCTACGTGCCGGCCGAGGGCGTCGCGCGGATGCGCACCGGGACGCCGCCGCTGCTGTCGATGCTCGCGCTCGAGGCGGCGCTCGACGCCTTCGACGGGCTGGACGCCGACGACGTCCGCGCGGTGTCGCTCTCGCTCACCGGGTTCTTCCTCGAGTGCCTCGACGCGCTCGTGCCCGAGGCGGACGTCGTCACCCCGCGCGAGGAGGCCCGCCGCGGGTCGCAGGTGAGCGTGCGCCACCCGCAGGCGTACGGCGTCGTCCGGGCGCTCGCGGACCGGGGCGTCGAGGGCGACTTCCGCGCGCCGGACCTCGTCCGGCTCGGCTTCGCCCCGCTCTACGTCACCCACGCCGACGCGCTCACGGCGGCGGCGGCGCTGCGCGCCGTGCTCGACGGCGAGGAGCACCTGCGGCCGCAGCACGCGCAGCGCGCGACCGTGACCTGACGCCGGCTCCCCCGGGAGAGGTCAGCGCTGGCCGAGCAGGCGCAGCGCCTCGCCGAGGACCGCCGCGCGCAGGTCCGGCCGGCCTGCGAGCTCGCGCCAGCCGTGGGCGACGTCGAGGAGCGCTGCGGCCTGGTGCCAGGCGAGCACGTCGAGCCCGTCGAGCCGGCACGGCGCCTCGGCGGCGCGCAGCGCGACGACGTACTCGGCGTGCAGCGCCGAGAGCGCGAACCACGACGGGTCGCGGCCGGTGAGCAGCTCGGCCGTCCACATCCACGCCCCCCAGGCCGCCAGGTCGCGCTCGGGGCGGGCCGCCTGCACGTGCTCCAGCCGGACGAGCACCGGACCGTCCGCCGCGACGACCACCGACGACGGCGCGAAGGCGCCGTGGGACGGCACGAGGGCGTCGGCGCCGGGGTCGGCCCGGCGGACGAGGGCGTCGCCGAGCCGCAGGGCGAGGACGGCGACGGCGGCCTCCTCGCGGGTCCGGCGGCGCACGCCGGCGGGGTGGCGCAGCTCGTCGGCCCGCTGGACGGCGGCGCGTCCGAGGACGGCGTCGTCGCAGCGGCGGGACAGCTCGACGTCGCACGCGTGCAGGTCGGCGAGCAGCCGGGCGACGTCCGCGGTGTGCTGCCAGGCGCGGCCGGCGTCGCGGGGGGTGGCGACGACCCGGCCGGGCACGAAGGCGCTCGACACCTCCTGGCGCCGGGTGTCCAGCGCGAGCGGGCGGGGCACCCCCGGCGGCCGGCGCCGCTCGCCGAGGCTCGAGCGCCACAGGGCGAGGTGGTCGGCGTGCGCGGCGGCCGCGCCGCCCTCGGCGTAGCGACGGACGACGACGAGCCCCTCGCCGCGCTCCACGACGCGCAGGGCGTCGTCCGCCTCGATGAGCTCGAGGTCCGACCGTTCAGCGTCCAGCACCGTCATGGCCCCGACTCCTCGCCCTCGACGTCCGGTGCTGGCGAGCATGGCCTCGGGCACGGGCACCCGGACAGATGGACGAAGGTCCTAGGACCCCCGGGCACACGCGTGCTGCGTGACAGACGTGCCGCGCGTGTGCCTCGGGGGCCCGGGCGTCACCAGCCGCGCTCGGCGAGCCGGTGCGGCTGCGGGATCTCCTCGACGTTGATCCCGACCATGGCCTCGCCGAGACCGCGGGAGACCTTGGCGATGACGTCGGGGTCGTCGTGGAACGTCGTCGCCCGGACGATCGCCTCGGCGCGCTGGGCGGGGTTGCCGGACTTGAAGATGCCCGAGCCGACGAAGACGCCGTCCGCGCCGAGCTGCATCATCATCGCCGCGTCGGCGGGCGTCGCGATGCCGCCGGCCGTGAAGAGGACGACGGGCAGGCGACCGGACGCGGCGACCTCGCGGACGAGCTCGAAGGGCGCCTGGAGCTCCTTGGCCGCGACGTAGAGCTCGTCCTCGCTCATCGACGTCAGGCGGCGGATCTCGCCGGTGATCGTGCGCATGTGCGTCGTCGCGTTCGAGACGTCGCCGGTGCCGGCCTCGCCCTTGGAGCGGATCATCGCCGCCCCCTCGGTGATCCGACGCAGGGCCTCGCCGAGGTTCGTCGCGCCGCAGACGAAGGGCACGGTGAACTTCCACTTGTCGATGTGGTTGGCGTAGTCGGCCGGGGTGAGCACCTCGGACTCGTCGACGTAGTCGACGCCGAGGCTCTGGAGCACCTGCGCCTCGACGAAGTGGCCGATCCGGGCCTTGGCCATGACCGGGATCGAGACGGCGGCGATGATCGAGTCGATCATGTCCGGGTCGCTCATCCGGCTCACGCCGCCCTGGGCGCGGATGTCCGCGGGGACCCGCTCGAGGGCCATGACGGCGACGGCGCCGGCGTCCTCGGCGATCTTCGCCTGCTCGGCGGTGACGACGTCCATGATGACGCCGCCCTTGAGCATCTCGGCCATGCCGCGCTTGACGCGGGCGGTGCCGACGGCGGGGGCGGAGGTCTGGGTCTCGGTCATGGCAGGGGTGGTCCTTCGGGCAGGTCGGGGATGGACGGCAGCCTTCACGGTACGGCCCGAGCGGACCGGCGGTACAGTCCACATCTGTGGCGGTCGACCAGTCCAATCTGAACCGGGCGACGGGCCTGCTCGTCCCCTTCGAGCCGGAGGGCGAGGGCCCGGCGCACGCCCGGCTCGCGGCGGCGCTGCGCTCGGAGGTGACCCGGGGCCGGCTGCGGCCGGGTGACCGGCTGCCTCCGAGCCGGGCGCTCGCGGAGGACCTCGGCCTGTCCCGCTGGGTCGTCACCGAGGCCTACGACCAGCTCAAGGCCGAGGGCTACCTGTCCGCGCGCGTCGGGGCCGGCACCGTCGTCGCCGACGGGGACGCCGCGGCCGGCCCGCCGCCGCGCGCCCCCGTCGCGGTGCCCGGCGCCGGCGACGGGCTGCTCGACCTCTCGCCGTCCCTGCCGGACGTCGCGTCGTTCCCCCGCGCCCTGTGGCGCGCCGCGCTCGCCCGGGCGCTCGCCGACGTGCCCGACGCCGCGCTCGCCCACCCCGACCCGCAGGGCGCCCCGGCGCTGCGCGCGACGCTCGCCGACTACCTGCGCCGGGTCCGCGGCGTCGGCGCGACGGCCGACCGGGTGCACGTGACACCGGGCGTGCGCAGCGCCGTCCTCCTGCTCTGCGCGGTGCTGCGCGCCGCCGGGGCCCGCCGCGTCGCCGTCGAGGACCCGTCGTGGCCGCGGCTGCGCGAGGCGGTCCGGGCGGGCGGCCTGGAGGCGGTGCCGGTGCCGGTCGACGGGCTCGGCATGCAGGTCGACCGGCTCCCCGGCCTCGCCGTCGACGCGGTGTTCACGACGCCGACGCACCAGTTCCCCACCGGCGTCCCGCTCGACGCGGCGCGGCGGGGCGCGCTCATGACGTGGGCCGCGCGCGGCGGGCTCGTCGTCGAGGACGACTACGACGCCGAGTTCCGCTACGACCGGCGGCCGGTCGGCGCGCTCGCGGCGCTGCCCGGCGAGCACGTCGTCCACCTCGGCTCGGTGAGCAAGAGCCTGTCACCGGCGCTGCACCTCGGGTGGCTCGTCGCGCCGGACCGGCTCTCCGGGCCGCTCGCCGCGGCCCGGCTCGGGACGCCCGGTCCGGTGCCGGTGCTCGACCAGCACGCCCTGGCCCACCTCGTCGCGACGGGCGCCTACGACCGTCACCTGCGCCGGATGCGGCGGCACTACCGGCAGCGCCGCGAGGCCTTCCTCGCCGCGCTCGCCCGGCACGTGCCCGGGCGCTGCGCGCCGGGGATGGACGCCGGCCTGCACGTCCTGTGGCTGCTGCCCGACGGCGCGGACGAGGCGTCCGTCGTCGCGGCGCTCGAGGCGCAGGGCGTCGCGGTCCTCGGCCTCGGCCGGTGCCGGGAGGCCGACGGCCCGCCCGGGCTCGTCCTCGGCTACGCCAACGTCGCACCGCACCGGGCGGACGCGGTCGCCGCCCGGCTCGGCGCGGCCGTCAGCGTCAGACGGTGACGACGCCGTCGTCGCCCGCGAAGGCGTCCGCGTCGGCGTCGTTGAACCAGTGACCGCTCTCGCCGAGGTAGCGGAAGCGGTACGAGCCCGGACCCGGGACGGTGACGACGGCGCTGCGGGTGCCGTTCGACCGCTTGACGAGGGGGTGCCGGCCGGGGGTCCAGCCGTTGAAGTCCCCGACGACGGAGACGCGGCCGTCGACGGCCTCGGCGGGCAGGGCGAAGGTGAGCTTGACGCCCTCGCGGGCGTTCTGGCGGCGGATCATGCTGGGGCCTCTTCTGCGGTCGTGCGGGTCCTGCCCCTGAGCGCCGTCGGTCCGGGGAACGCCCCAACCCTACGGGCTCGGGGGCGCTGCCCCGCCCCGCCACGCCGACCCGCCGGCCGGGGAGCCCGCGGGGTCAGCGCAGGGCGGCGAGGGGCTCGGGGACGCTGTCGTCGATCTCGACCATCCGGGGCCAGGCCGCGCGGCCGGACAGCCGGGCCCACCGCACGACCCGCTTGCGGCGCACCCGCTGGGCCGCCGAGACGGCGTCGTTGTGGAAGCGCCGGGCGAGCTGGACGCGGTCGCAGGCGACGGCCAGCTCGTGGAGCACGTCGGCCGCGACCGGGTCCGCCCGCAGCGCCCCGACGGTCTCGACGTCGTCGTAGGCCAGGCAGATCGCCCGGGTGAGGTCGTTCTCGGTCTCCTCGACCTCGACGCCGCCGCCGACGTCGTCCGCCCGGGCGAGCACCTCGGCGGCCGCCCCGGCGAGGATGAGGCCGGTCGCGGGGTCGAGGAACGGCGCGGCCTCGACGGCGATCGCGGCCCGGCGGACGAGCTGGGTGTCCAGCGCGGCCCGCGTCGACTCCACCCGGTGGTGGAGCCGGTCGAGCCGCCCCGCCGTGTACGACAGGTACCACAGGAGGACGAGGAGGACGGCGGCGACGAGCGGCAGCCAGCCGAGGACGCCGTCGCTCACAGCGCGTCCCGCCAGCGGCCGAGCAGCCCCCGGGGGCGCGGGTCCTCCCGGACCTGCCACGTGCCGCCGACGACGGTCTCGTAGACGGCGACCACCTCGGCCGCCACGCGCGACCAGTCGTAGCGGCGGACCGCCTCCCCGGCCGCGGACGACAGCGCCCGCCGCCGGGCCGGGTCGCCGAGCAGCCGGACGAGCGCGGTCGCCAGCGCCGCGGCGTCCTCGACGGCGAAGAGCTCCCCGACCCGGCCGTCGTCGAGCACCCGGCGGAACGCGCCGAGGTCGCTCGCGAGGACCGGGGCGCCGGCGCTCATCGCCTCGACGAGGACGATGCCGAAGCTCTCCCCGCCGGTGTGCGGGGCGCAGTAGACGTCGACCGAGCGCAGCAGCCGGGCCTTGGCGGCGTCGTCGAGCGGGCCGAGCAGCTCGACGGCGCCCGCGGCCGCGGGGGACGCGCGTCGCAGCGGCTCGAGCGCCTCGTCGGCGTCCCCCCGGCCGAGCACGAGGAACCGGGCACCGGGGCAGGCCTCGAGGACGGCGGGGACCGCGCGGGCGAGCACGCCCAGCCCCTTGCGCGGCTCGTCGAGCCGGCCGTCGAAGGCCACCGTGGGCCGCTGCGGCGTCCCCGTCCACGCCGGGTCGCGCGGGGCGCCGGCGAACCGGTCGACGTAGACGCCGTTGGGGATGACGACGGCGTCGCCGCCGAGGTGCTCGACGAGCGTGCGCCGGGCGTCCTCGGACACCGCGACGCGGGCCGAGATCTTCTCCAGGCTGGGCCGCAGCACCGGCTGGGCCGCCTGCATCGCCCGCGAGCGCAGGTTCGCGGTGTGGAAGGTCGCGACGATCGGTCCGGTCGC
>JBQGCR010000527.1:0-2680 GCA_052038585.1 Kineosporiaceae bacterium | reverse complement strand
CTCGCCGTCGCCGGCGCCTGTGCCGTCGCCTGGGCCGTCGCCGGTGCCGTCGCCTGTGCCGTCGCCTGTGCCGTCGCCCGGGCCGGGGCCGGCGGCCTTCGTCGCCGCGTGGCGGACGGCGGCGCGCGACGGCGGGGCCGGGACGGGCGTGCGGGGCGGGTCGGTGCGGACCGGTCCGCGCGGGACGACGCCGGCCGCGTGCCGGCTGCCGCGCCGCTGCGGCCAGCGGGCGCTGCGCCCGAGGAAGCCGATCAGCGTCCACAGGAGCAGGCCGTAGCTCGCCCTCAGGGTGTCGGTGAAGACGATGTTCAGGGTGAGCGCGACGACCGCCGCCGTGCACGCGGCCTCGAAGAGCGGGGCGCGCCGCGCCCGGCGGACGAGGCCGACCGTCACCGTGACGAGGCCGGCGAGCAGCGCGATGCCGGCGATCGCGCCGTAGCGCGTGATCGTCTCGAAGATGCCCGTGTCGAAGTTCTGGAGCTTGGCGTCCTCGGACTTGGCGCCGGTGACGTTCGTCGCCCGGCCGGTCGAGCCCATGCCGTCGCCGACCGGGTCGGACAGGGCCTCGGGGGCGACGTCCCGCTGGAACTCCAGGCGGGCCGAGAAGCTCGTGTCCTCGGTGCCCGAGGACGCCGTCTCCGTGGCGCGGGCGGTGACCCGCTCGACGATCGGGCCGCCGAACGCGCCGACGGCGACGACGAGGACGAGCAGGGGGACGACGACCCGCCACAGCTGGGCCCGCCCGAGCCAGAAGAGCACGGCGAGGCCGACGACGAGGCCGATCCAGCCGGCGCGCACGAGCGTGACGCCGAGGGCGACGAGTCCGACGGACCCGGCGACGAAGCGCAGCGCCCGGCGCCGCTCGGCGACGAGCAGGAGGAGGAAGACGGCCATGAGCTGGCCGAGCGGGCCCGTCGTCGCCATGGTGCTGAAGGCGCGGAAGGCACCCGGCTCGGGCCGGCCGACGCTGCTGATCTCGCTGTCGATCATCCACTGCGCGTCCCACGGCGGCAGCACGAGGAACTGCAGGACGGCGTAGCCGCCGATCGCGACGAGCCCCCACGTGGCGGTGGCCTGGAGGACCCGGCGCAGCCGGTCGGTGTCCGGCGGGACGGTGAGCACGAACAGTCCGGTCGTCGCCGGGGCGACGAGGTAGAGGACGTCGACGGCCGCGCCCGCGGCGCCGTTCTTCAGGACGCCGACGACGAACCCGTAGGCGAAGACGACGAAGGCCAGGGTGAAGAACGCCCCGACGGTCCGGTACACGCGCCGTCGGCCCGCGAGGGCCCAGGGCAGGGCGACGAGGCTGACGAGGGAGGCCGAGATGACGACGAGGCTGAGGTCCTGGTAGCCGGCGCGCCAGTCCGCGACGCGGCGCACCTCGGCCGTGAGGAGCCAGACGACGAGGGTGTAGGCCAGGTAGGAGTACCACTGCCGGCGCAGGAGGAGCAGGACGGCGCCGGCCACCGCGACGAGCGGGAAGGCGAGCTGGACGACGGACGCGAGGCCGACGAAGGAGGCCGCCATGGCGCCCACGCAGACGGCCAGGGACAGCCACGTGCCCGTCCGGCCGGTGTCCGAGGGGTCGACGACGCGCCGTGAGGGCGTCGTCACGACGTCGTCGGACGCGCCTCGCGCGGCCGGGCGGGCCGGGGCGTGCGTGCTCACCACGAAAGAATCACCTTTCCGGTCGGCGGCCTCGGCCGGTGACGTACGGTCGTCGTATGCGTCGCCGCTCGTCCCGCCTCATTGTGCCCGCCCGGACACCCGCCCCGTGCCGACTGGGCGAAACCTCCCTCCGGACGGCCGACGGCGGCCGCGCCCGCCGGCTGCGCGCGTCCCTGGCGGCGGCGACCGTCGTCGCCGGCGTCGTCGCCCTCGTCGCGCCGGCGGCGCAGGCGTCGTCGTCCGCCCCCTCGGCCCCGCCGGCCGACCCGGTCCGGCCCGAGGTGCCGCTGGCCGCGGACGCGTTCGTCGACAGCGTCGGCGTCGTCACCCACTTCCGCTACCAGGACACCGCCTACGCCCAGAGCGAGGAGCTGCTCGACGCCGCGCAGGAGCTCGGCGTCCGGCACGTCCGCGACGGCTTCCCCGCCCGGGACATCCCCGAGCTCGACGACGTCTTCCGGCAGCTGCCCGAGCACGGCCTGACGCTCAACCTCGTCGTCGGCAGCGCCGGCGCCGAGGGCAGCCTCGCGAGCGCCGCCGACGTCATGGCGGCCGTCGACGCCGCCGACATCCGCGAGGCCGTCGGCAGCATCGAGGCCCCGAACGAGTGGGACCTCAAGGGCGGCGACAACTGGCGGGCCGACCTGCAGACGTTCCAGCGCGAGCTCTACGAGACGGTGCGCTCGGACCCGGCGTGGGACGGCGTCCCCGTCGTCGGGCCGTCCGTCGGCCGCAAGATGCGCGTCCCCGAGCTCGCCGGCCTCGGCCGGTACATGGACGTGACGAACCTGCACAACTACGCCGCCGGCGACCCGCCGGAGACCGACCTCAACCAGATCGAGCGGGCGCGGCGCATCGCGCCGGGCAAGCCGCTGTTCATCACCGAGACCGGCTACCACACGGCGCTGGAGCAGACCGACCGGCAGAAGCCCGTGAGCGACCAGGCCAAGGCCGAGTACCTCGTGCGGACGCTGCTGGAGAACTTCGCCGCCGGCGTCGACCGGACGTACCT
>JBQGCR010000526.1:0-3923 GCA_052038585.1 Kineosporiaceae bacterium | reverse complement strand
CCGTCGCGCTGCTCGTCGTCCCGCAGTTCGCGCCGCTGCTCCTCGCCGCGCGGCTCGCTCGCCGGGCGCGGCCGGTCCCGCTCGTCGCCGCCGCCTCCGGTGCGGTCGTCGGGGCGGTCGGCACGCTCGTCTGGGCGGTGGCCGACCGGCCCACCGCCGTCGAGCCGCCACCGGCGCCGGCGCGCGCGGCGTGGGTGCTCCAGCTCGCCGTCGTCGCGGTGCTCCTCGTCCGGGAGGTCCGGCCGGTGCTGTCCGTGCGGTCGCTCGCCGAGGTCGCGCTCGTCGTCTGCGGCGGTGCGACGGCCCTGCTGCTCCTGCCGCCGGTCGCCCGGGTGGTCGCCGTCGCGGGGGAGAACCCCGGCGTGCTCGCCGTGTGCGCGGGCCAGCTCGTGCTCGCCGGCGTCGCCGGGGCGGGCGCCGTCTACGCCGTCCGGCCCAGCCCGCACGCGCTCGCGCTGTGCGCCGGCCCGGCGCTGTCCCTGCTCGGGGTGCTCCTGCTCGTCCACGCCGACCTCGAGGGCCACCTCGCCGTCGTCGGTCCGGGCAGTCTCGTCGCGACGGCGGGGGCGACGACGACGGCGGCCGCGCTCGTCCGCACGTGCGTCCCCGCGGCCCGCCCGGCCCGCCACGACCCGCTCCTCGCGCGGGTGACGACGCTGGTCGCGGCGGCGTCCGCCGGTGCCGTCGCCCTCGCCGCCGCGAACGGGCGCGCCTCGTCCGCGGCCGGGACCGCGGCCGCCGCGGTGCTCCTCCTCGCGGTCGGGCTGTGGTCGGCGGACACGACGGCCCTGCGCCGCGCCGTCCGCACGGCCCGCCGGCGCGGCCGGGAGGCCCGCACCGACGACCTCACACGGCTGCCGAACCGCCGGGCCCTGCTCGAGCACCTCGCCGCCGCCACCGCCTCCGGGCGGCCGGCCGCCGTCGCGCTGCTCGACCTCGACCAGTTCAAGACCGTAAACGACGCGCACGGCCACCTCGCCGGCGACGTCGTCCTGCGCGACGTCGCCGCGCTGCTGCGCAGGTGGACGGCCGGCTGGGCGCAGCCCTACCGGCTCGGCGGCGACGAGTTCGTCGTCGTCACCTCGCCCGACGACGCCGACCGGGCCGTCCCGCTGCTGCGGGACCGGCTCGAGGCCGCCGTCGCCGAGCGGCACGCCGGGCTCGGCGCGTCGATGGGCGTCGCCCGCACCCCGCAGGACGCCGCCGACCCCCTCGCGCTGCTCGCCGTCGCCGACGCGCGGATGTACGCGGACAAGCACAGCCGCGCGCCGGCGGGCCGCCCTCAGTCGTCCGACGAGCGCAGCCGCAGGCGGGTCACCCAGTAGTCGGCGGTCTGCGGCGAGGCGACGCCGAACCGGGCGTTGACCGCCCACAGCGAGCCGAGCGCCAGGGACGCCGTCGAGGGCACGTCGAGCGCCGGCGAGGACAGGACGCCGACGACCCGGGCCGACCAGCCGCCGCGCGTGCGGCGCAGGCGGGCGACCGTGACGTCGCTCCCGCCGCTGCCGCGCACGACGAACACCGTGCGCCCGCGCAGCTCCAGGCCGTCGCCCGCGACGATCGCCGGCGTCCCGGTGACCTCGAGCGGCCGGACGGTCCCGGCCCACGGGTCGACCTGCCACAGCCCGCCCGCCGTGCTGTGGTCGACGAGGAGGGTGCAGTCCGGCAGCTCGCGGATCCCGTTGGCGCGGAACGCCCCTGCCGTCGGCCACGGGCCGCCCAGCGGGAGGAAGGTCGGCTCCCCGCCGGTCGGCACGCCCCGCCCGGTGAGCGGGATGCGCGTCAGCCGGTCGAGCGCGGAGTCGGTGACCCACACCGCGCGGCCGGTGACGACGAGGTCGTTGAGGAACGCCGCCCCCGGCACCTCCTGGCGCAGCGCGACCTCGCCGGTGCGGTCGTCGACGGCGAGGACGACGCCGGTGGCGCCGAACGACGCCGCGGCCCAGACCAGGCCCGTGCGCCGGTCGCGGAACAGCCCGCGGACCGAGCCGCCGTCGACACCCGGCAGGAGCACCCGGGTGCCCCCGCGGCGCAGGTCACCGGTGACGATCCGGCCGTCGGTCAGCGAGCCGACGTAGAACCGGCCGCCCGGGCCGGTCGTGATGCCCTCCGGCTGGATGCCCGCGGGCAGCGGGACCCGCAGCCGGCCGGCGCCGTCCCGGTCGTCGTCCCGGCCGTGCCGAGCGTCGGCACCGGCGGCCGGGGCGGCGGCGAGACCGCCGGCGGAGGCGACGCCGACCGCGAGGGCGGACAGGGCGGCGCGACGGGACAGCGACGACGACGGCCCGGCACCGGGCCCGAGAGGTGTGGTCATGGCCACATGGTGGTGCGGATCCCGACGGCTCGCGCGCCGGAACCCGGGCGGTGCGACGGACGGTCGTCCCGGGCCCGGTTCGTCCGTCGTCGCGGCCGTTGTGACGCCGTTGTGACGCCGCCGCGGCACCCTCGGCGCACCGCCGGCGACCGGCCGGCCCACGAGGAAGGCACGACCATGACCCACCGCACGCGCCGGTCCGCCCGACCGCCCGCCGCCCTCCTGCTCGCCCTCGGTGCCGCCGCGGCGGCCCTCGCCCCCGCCGCGCCGGCGGCCGCGGCGACGACGACCTGCGCGGTGCCGGCCGGGCTCACCGTGATCCTCGGGACCCCCGGGGACGACGACCTCACCGGCACGCCCGGGCCGGACCTGATCCTCGGCCGCGGCGGGTCGGACCGGATCCGCGGGGCCGGCGGCGACGACGTCCTCGACGGCGGCGGGGGCCGCGACCTGCTCGCCGGCGGACCGGGCGACGACTGCGTCGCCGGCGGCCCGGGCGTCGACCGGGTCTGGGTGGCCGGCGGCCGCGACACGGTGCTCGGCGGCGACGGCGACGACTACGTCGTCATCGAGCTCGACAGCACGGGGCGGGACACGGTGGACGGCGGCCCCGGCACCGACACCCTCGAGTGGTACCTCGACCCGCCGTTCGGGGTCTGCGGGACCGAGAGCTACCGCGGCTGGTACACGAGCAAGGTCGTCGGGGCGCCGGGGGCCTGCTGGGGCTGACCGGGGTCGTGCCGCCGCCGGGGTGCTCACCGGGAGAGGTCGTGCCAGCGTGTGGCCATGCCGATCTCGCTGTCCGGAACGTCCGTGCTCGTCGCCGGGGCGACGGGGGGCCTCGGTGCCCCGATCGCCCGCCTGCTCGCGCAGGAGGGGGCCGACCTCACGCTCGTCGCCCGGTCCCCGGAGCGGCTGGCCCAGGTCGCCCCGTCCGGTGCCGCGACGCTGGCCACCGACCTGCGCCAGCCGGTCGGTCCGCAGCAGGCCGTCGAGCACGCCGTCGCCCGCTTCGGCCGCCTCGACGGGATCGTCTTCGCCGCGGGCGTCGTGGCCTTCGGCCCGGCGGCGCAGGTGGAGGACGACGTCCTCGCCGAGCTCTTCGAGATCAACGTCTTCGCGCCCGTGCGGCTGCTCCGGGCCGCCGCCCCGCACCTCGCCGCGTCCGCGCAGGCCGGCGGGCCGGGCTTCGCGGTGAACATCAGCGCCGTCGTGGCCGAGCAGCCGATGGCCGGGATGGCGCCGTACACCGCGGCGAAGGCGGCGCTCGCCGCCTTCGACGCGGCAGCGGGCCGGGAGCTGCGCCGGCAGCGGGTCCGGCTCGTCGACGCCCGGCCGCCGCACACCGAGACCGGGCTGGCGTCCCGGCCGGTCGCCGGGTCCGCGCCGGCGCTCGCCGCCGGGCTCAAGCCGGAGGCGGTCGCCGCGCGGATCGTCCGCGCGATCGTCGAGGGCGAGCGAGACCTGCCGTCGTCGTCCTTCACGGCCTAGGGGACGCCCCGACCGCTCGACCTCTCATGATCACGGCTCAACCGTTCATGATCACGGCTCAACCGTTCATGATCACCGACGCGGGGTGAATGATCACCGACGCGGGGTGAATGATCAC
>JBQGCR010000525.1:0-3009 GCA_052038585.1 Kineosporiaceae bacterium | reverse complement strand
CGCCGCCAGGGCGGGCTTGACCGCACCGGTGACGGCCGGCCCCCAGACGGCGTGCTGCTCGGGCGTCAGCCCGGCCACCTCGAAGCCGTCCAGCGCGTTCGGCCGGAAGTCGACGACGGGCGCGACGAACGTGTCCGCGCCCGAACCGACCTCCACCTGGGTGACGTTCGTGCGCAGGACCACGGCCCCGGTCACCTCGTCGTACTGGCCCTCCAGCCGGGCCGTGAAGCCGATCTCGGCGACGACCGGGTTGACGAAGGCCAGGGGACGGGGTGCGAGGGTGAGCCGCGGCCCGTGGAACCACAGCGTGAGCTCCCGTCCCCCGGCGTCGCGTGCGGTCAGCCCAGGGAGCGCCTGGAGGAACGTGCGGGCGAAGACCTGCGAGAGCATCGCCTCGGGCACGAGCGCCGCGAGGCTGAAGCCGTCCGTGAGCGGCGTGGGCACGGGTGCACCTCAGTCCGTGCTCGTCGTGCCGGCGGCGAGCTCCTCGACGAGCGCGCCGACGGGCGTCCCGACCCGGCGCTCGAAGTGCTCGACGAGCCGGTCGACCGCCGCGCGCAGCTCCTCGGCGTCCTCCCCGCGCACCCGCTCGCGGACGAGGTCGGCCAGCTCGACGAGCCACCGGTGCAGGTCCTCGGTGTAGGCGGACCACGACAGCGTCGGCGACGCCGGGTCGGTCAGGCCGAGCAGGGCGAACTGGGCCACCATGCCGACGGCGTCCGCCGACCGGGCGCGGACGTCCGGGTCCTCGTCGAGCAGGCGGAGCATCGCCGGGGAGAAGTTCACTCGTGCGAGGTCGCGCAGGACGTCGGACTCGGGGAGCCGGTCGCGCAAAGCCTGGATCGGTGCCACGGCGGCCGCGGCGAGCGGTGACGACCCTGCACGCCCGCCGTCCGCACCCGGCGGCGTCGCGGCCTGCGTCGAGCCGCACCCCCCGCCGCCACGGTCCTCGACGTAGCCCCCGCTGTTCACGCACTCGCGGTCGGCGTTCGGGTAGGTGCCCATGATGTACTCGCCCTGCCCGGGGATCACGCACCACTTCGTCATCGCACACCTCGCACCTCTCGGCCGGTCGCCGGCCGCCGTCGGGCTGACGACGGCAGGAGGCGCCGGCGTGCGGCGGCGAGACCCGTCCGGTGGACGGGTGAGCCGGACCTCGAGGACTGGCGCTGGCCGCAGGTCGGTCGACCGGCTGGCAGGGTGCCGCGGACCGGCGCCGGGCACCTACGGTCGGCGTCCATGACCACAGCCCCTGCGGCCCCCGCGGCCCCGACGGCCCGCGCGGCCGGCATCGCCTACCTCGTGACGTTCGCCGCGTCGATCCCGGCGCTGCTGCTCATCCAGCCGGTGCTCGACGACCCCGGGTACGTGCTCGGTGCCGGCGCCGACGGCCGGGTGCTCGGCGGAAGCCTGCTCGACGTCGTCAACGCGCTCGCCTGCGTCGCCACCGCGGTCGCCGTGTGGCCGGTGGCGCGCAGGGTGAACGAGCGGCTGGCGCTCGGGTTCGTCACGACCCGGCTCGTCGAGGCGGGGATCATCCTCGTCGGCGTCGCCTGCCTCGTCGCGGTGGTCGCGCTGCGGCGCGAGGCGGTCGACGCACCGGAGGCCGAGCGGGTCGCGGTGCAGGCGGTCGGCCAGGGACTCGTCGCCGTCCGGGACGTGACCTTCCAGCTCGGGCCGAACCTCTGCGCCTCCCTCAACGCGATCCTCTTCGGGACCCTGCTGTACCGGTCCGGCCTCGTGCCGCGCTGGATCCCGACGCTCGGGCTGGTCGGCGCGCCGTTGCTCCTGGCCGCCACGGTGACGACGCTGCTCGGCCTCACCGAGCAGGGGTCGGTGTGGTTCGTCGGCGCGCTGCCGATCGCGGCGTGGGAGCTGTCGGTCGGGATCCTCATGACTGTCAGGGGACTCACACCACCCGTCCACGCTCAGGCCCCGACCGAGGTCCCGGCTGCGGCGTGAGGACGCTCCGAGACTTGAGGCATGACGCACCGTCACGACGCCGCCATCGCCCTCCGCCTGGCCCAGCTCGGGCTGCCGTTGCCGGCGGGGTTCGAGTCCACCGACGCGGCCCTCCTCACCCGACCGATCCTCGCCCGCCAGCGCGAGCTGAGCCGGCGCCTCGCGGACCGGCTCTGCGCCGCGGACGGCAGGATCCAGGCCTTCCTCGACGACTACCTCGCCGGCACCGGCGAGCACCCGGCGCTGCCGCGTCGCACGCTCGTGCTCGACGAGCCGGGGCTGGCGCGCGAGCTGTCCCTGCCGCGCGACGGCGACCGCTTCGTCTCCCCGCTGCTGTCGAGCTACCGGCTCGCGAACGGCGTGCTGCACAACCCGGCGAACGACCGGCGGACGACGGCCGGCGTCTTCCACGTCGCCGAGGGCGGCCTGCCGATCCCCGACGACAAGATCGCCGTCCCGCGCGTCGCCTTCGCCCGGCTGCTGGCCCGCGCCTTCCAGCCGCCGCAGGTCGACCTCCAGCTGCCGTGGACGGCGGACGAGCCCGAGCCCGCCGCGTGCTTCGTCTCCCTCCACCTGCGCCCGCTCGTCTCCCCCGAGGTGCCGGGCTCGGTGCGCGAGAAGCGGATGGAGACCCGCTTCATCGTCCCGGGCGGGCTCGTCGCCAACCTCGACTTCGTCGAGGGCATCTTCGGCAACGCCGGCGACCCCTACCTGCCCGAGAACGACGCCTCGCTCGCCCCGGAGACGTGGACCGGGCACACCGGCTGCGTCGTCCTCGCCCCGCACCTGACCCGCGTCACCAAGGCCGAGCTCGGCCTGCCGCACGTCGACGACGCCACCGACCGGCAGCGCCGCGACGGGATGTGCTGGCAGAGCGAGGACGAGCCCTACAACGGCGGCAAGGCCTTCAAGGTCTGCGCGCGCGACGCCCGCGGCGTCATCGTCACCGTCATCGCCGACAGCTACTTCGGGTACTGCAAGAAGGAGGTCAAGACCCAGATCTCCTACAGCGCGAACCTCTTCGGCAACGCCGAGGAGGAGCACGCC
>JBQGCR010000524.1:0-2719 GCA_052038585.1 Kineosporiaceae bacterium | reverse complement strand
GTCGGCAGCCCGCACATGAAGTAGAGCTTCACCTGCCGCCAGCCGTTGCCGTAGGCGGTCGCGACGGTGCGGACGAGGTCGTCCTCGGTGACCATCTTGTTGATGACCTTGCGGATCCGCTCGCTGCCGCCCTCGGGGGCGAAGGTCAGCCCCGAGCGCCGGCCGTTGCGGGACAGCTCGTTCGCCAGGTCGATGTTGAAGGCGTCGACCCGGGTGCTCGGCAGCGACAGGCCGATCTGGTCGCCCTCGTAGCGGTCCGCCAGGCCCTTGGTGATCGCGGCGATCTCGCTGTGGTCGGCGCTGGAGAGGCTGAGCAGGCCGACCTCCTCGAAGCCGCTCGCGGCCAGGCCGGCCTCGACCATCTCGCCGATGCCGGTGATCGACCGCTCACGGACCGGACGGGTGATCATCCCGGCCTGGCAGAAACGGCAGCCGCGGGTGCAGCCGCGGAAGATCTCGACGCTCATCCGCTCGTGGACGGTCTCGGCGAGCGGCACGAGGGGCTTCTTCGGGTACGGCCACTCGTCGAGGTCCATGACCGTGAACTTGTGGACGCGCCACGGGACGTCGGGCCGGTTCGGCGCGACCCGCCGGATCCGGCCGTCGGGCAGGTAGTCGACGTCGTAGAACTGCGGGACGTACACCCCGCCGGTGCGGGCGAGCCGGACGAGCAGCTCGGTGCGCCCGCCGGGCCGCCCCTCGCTCTTCCACGCCGAGACGACGTCGGTGATCTCGAGGACGGCCTGCTCGCCGTCGCCGATCACGGCGGCGTCGACGAAGTCGGCGATCGGCTCGGGGTTGAACGCGGCGTGGCCGCCGGCGAGCACGACCGGGTGGGACTCGTCGCGGTCCTTCGCCTCGAGCGGGATGCCCGCGAGGTCGAGGGCGGTGAGCAGGTTCGTGTACCCGAGCTCGGTGGAGAACGAGACGCCGAGGACGTCGAACGCGCCGACCGGCCGGTGGCCGTCGACGGTGAACTGCGGGACGCCGTGCTCCCGCATGAGCCGCTCCATGTCCGGCCACACCGCGTACGTGCGCTCGGCCAGGGCGTCCGGCCGCTCGTTGAGGACCTCGTAGAGGATCATGACGCCCTGGTTGGGCAGCCCGACCTCGTAGGCGTCGGGGTACATGAGGGACCAGCGCACGGTGGCGTCGCCGGCGACGTCCCAGTCCTTGACCTGGCTGTTGAGCTCTCCCCCGACGTACTGGATCGGCTTGGCGACCTTGGGCAGGAGCGGCTCGAGCCGGTCGAACAGCGACTCGACGGGCATGACGGGGCGACCTCTCGTGGCGGGTGGGGTGGACGAGCTCCCAGCGTAACCCGCCCGGAGGCCGGTGGCCGGGCCGCTCAGACCGGGCGGACGACGCTCGACCCGGCGCGCACGGACGGCAGCCGGCGCCCGCGCAGCGCCGCCCCGAGGGCGCGGGCGCGCCGGTCCAGACCCCACAGGGTGACCCGCACGAGGGACTCGCGGACGACGGAGCCGTCCATCTTCGACTCCCCTGCCGTGCGCTCGGTGAAGGTGATCGGCGTCTCGACGACGCTGAGCCCCGCCTGGAGCGCGCGCCACACGAGGTCGAGCTGGAAGCAGTAGCCGTGCGACTGGACGCCGGTGAGGTCGATCCGGGCCAGGGACGCCGTCCGGTAGACCCGGAAGCCGCCGGTCGCGTCGCGCACGGCGATCCCGAGCGCGGCCCGGGCGTACAGGTTGCCGGCGCGGCTGAGCGCCTCGCGGTGCCGCGGCCAGTTCTCCACCCGGCCGCCGGGCACCCAGCGCGAGCCGAGGACGACGTCGTGCTCGTGCGCGAGGGCGAGCATCCCGGGCAGCGCCTCCGGGTGGTGCGACCCGTCGGCGTCCATCTCGACGAGGCGCTCGTACCCGCGGGCCCGGCCCCAGGCGAAGCCGTCGAGGTAGGCCCTGCCGAGACCCTCCTTGCCGGGACGGTGCAGGACGTGGACGTGCGCGTCCCCGGCGGCGAGCGCGTCGGCGAGGGCGCCGGTCCCGTCGGGCGAGGCGTCGTCGACGACGAGCACGTGCGCCTGCGGCACAGCGGCCCGGACCCGCGCGACGGCGGCGGGCAGGGTGAGCGCCTCGTTGTAGGTGGGGACGACGACGAGGGTGGTGGTCACGGTTCTCCTTCCGCCCCGCGGGTCACGACAGGGACGTGCGCGTGGCGAAGACGACGAGGTTGTCGAGGTAGTGGCCGGCGTCGTGGTCGAAGGCACCGCCGCAGGTGACGAGCCTCAGCTGGGCGTCCGGCGTGGGGCCGTAGACGGCGGACGTCGGGAAGTCCGACTTGGGCACCTGGGCCGCCCGGTCGACGGCGAACCGCGCGACGCGGCCGTCGGACAGGGTGACGGCGACCTCGTCGCCGGCCCGCAGCTCGCGCAGCCGCCAGAAGACGGCCGGGCCGCCCCTGGAGTCGACGTGGCCGGCGTGGACGGCGGGCCCGGCGTCACCCGGCACGACGGCGCCGTCGAACCACCCGACCCGCTCCCAGCGCTCCGGGGCCGCCACGCGGCCGTCGGGCGCGAGCCCGAGCCGCTCGAGCCGGCTGCGCACGCCGATCGCGGGGATCTCGACGCTGACGGGGACGACGCCCGGGCGCACGGGGTCGGCCGGCAGGGCGCCGGTGGGGTCCTGGAAGCCCCCGGCCGCGGCGGCCGCGGCGCCGCCGGCGGGAGCCGTGGACGACGACGACGTCGTCGGCGACCCGG
>JBQGCR010000523.1:0-4263 GCA_052038585.1 Kineosporiaceae bacterium | reverse complement strand
CCGGACGGGACCCACCAGGTCGAACCGGCCGACGCCGAGGTCGAGGCCAAACTCCGCGAGCTGTCCCTGCTCTGACACCGCGGCGGGGGGGGGGGGGGGGGGGGGGGCCCCCCCCCCCCCCCCCCCCCCCCCCCCCCCCCCCCGGCCCGGTCAGGTCAGCGGCACTCGAAGTAGACCTGGAGGCCGAAGTTGCGGAACGACCAGTGGCCGGTGAACGTCTTGCGCTGCTTGACGACGCACCAGACGGCCAGGCCGGCCGCGATCGTCACGCCGAGCGCCAGGACGACGGCGACGAAGACGAGGAACCACGCGTCGAACCGCACGAGCGCGGCGTCGAAGCGGGCCTTGGCGGCGTCGCGCATCCGCATCCCCGCCTCCAGGGCGGTGAGCGTGGCGCGGTCGGTGACGCCGGCGGTGGTGGCGGCGGTCAGGGTGGTGGACATGGTGACTCCTCGGGTCTCGGTGGGATGGAGCGGGACGGGCGGTTGTCCGGACGTCCCGACACCGAGAACTCAACCGGCCCGGCGGGCGGCCGTCGAGACGTCATTCGAACCGCGAATGTCCAGCGCCACCGGCGAGGCCGCGACGCCGGCGCACAGCTCCTCGACGAGCCGGACGACGACGCGGGCGTACGGGTAGAGCGCCGCGCCCTCGTCGGTCAGGCGCATCCCGGTCGCGGAGCGGACGAAGAGCCGGCGCGTGAGGTGACGCTCGAGCGCGCCGAGCTGGTGGCTCACGGCGGGCTGGGAGTAGCCGCAGCGCCGGGCCGCGTCGCTGACGCTGCCGCACTCGGCGACCTCGACGAACGTGCGCAGCAGACGGAGGTCCACGGCGGCTACCTCGGTCCCTCGCGCGGGATCCGGACGGTCCCCTGGGTCATGGTCGTGCCTCCTGTCGGGCGGGGGCCGCCGGCGGCGGCCGGACGCTCGGGGCGTCGTGGGTCGAGCCTCGCGCCGTCCGGACGCCGTCGGCCAGAGCCGCGGTGCGGCAGGAACCCGCCAGTCGCTTTCCTGACGCGCGGCGGCCGTTCCGCCGGTGGGGGCGTCCGCGGCAGGCTCTGCCCAGGCCGCGGACCCGCGGCCACCGGCACCCGACCGAGGAGATCGCATGTCCCGCAGCATGATCCGCCGCCACGTCCGTCCCGCGGCGGTGCTCGCCGTCGTCCCGCCCCTGCGTGCCGCGGCCACCCGGGCCGGCTCCGGCCGGCGGCGCCCGCCCCTGCGGGCCCGCCGCGGGGCCGCGCTCGTCGCCGCGGTGGCGCTGCTCGGTGCGGGCGGCGGCGGCCTCGCCGAGGCGGTCGCGGGGGAGGGAGGTCGGCCCGGGGGCGGCGTGGACGTCGCCAACCGGCAGTGGGGCAGCCCGCCGGCGAAGCCCGGCGACCCCGGCAAGCCCTGACCGTGCGTGCGGTCTTCCACCGGCTCGCCCCGCCCCCCGCCGGCGGGCCGCGCGAGGCGGACGGGCCCGCGGCCGCGCTGGCGCGGCGGGTCCAGGCGGCCGCGCTCGGCGTCGCCGTCGACCTCGGCGGGGCGGTCGAGCACGTGTCCGTCCACGAGGACGGCGCGGGCCTCACCCTCGTGCTGTTCAGCCGGGAGGACGCGGAGCCGGCCGACGTCGGCCGGCTCGTCGCCGCCCTCCAGGCACGGTCCGGCCTCCTCGAGGGGTGGCGGGTGTGCGAGTAGCGCCCCGGCGCTCAGTCGTCGGGCAGCCAGCCCGCCCGGACGGCGGCGACGCCGGCACCGAACCGGCTCTGGGCCGCGAGCCGCTCCATGAGCGCGGCGACGGTCCGCCGCACGGTCCGCACGGAGACGGCGAGCTGCTCGGCGATCTCCTCGTCGCGCAGCCCCGCGGCGAGCGCCTCGACGACCGAGCGCTCGTGCGGCGTGAGGCCGGCGTCCGCCGCCCGGCCGGCGCCGAACGGCACCCCGACCGCCCAGTAGCTCTCGAACAGGCTCACGAAGGCGCGGACGATGCCCGGCGTGCGGACGACGACGGCGCCGCGCATCGTGTCCGCCGGGTCGATCGGCACGAGGGCCATCCTGCGGTCGGTGACGAGCATCCGCATCGGCACCCGGGGGACGGTGCGCACCTGCTCGCCGAGCGCCGTCATCCGCGTGACGTGCCGCCGGGTCACGAGGTCGTTCGCCGCGCTCGTGGCGTAGATCGTCCGCAGCTGGACGCCCTGCGCGAGGAGCGCCTCGTCGAGCGGGGCCGCCGCCGCGAGCGAGTCGGCCGCCTGCGCGCCGCCGGGCACGCAGGCCAGCGACTCCGTCGTCACCTCGCCCTGGCTGCGCGCGATCCAGGCCCGGACCTGCTCGACGCCCTCGAGGGTCTCCACCGAGCCGTCGCGGCGCCGGGTGCCGAGCTCGGACAGCCCGCCGAGCAGCGTCGACAGCTGCGCCTCGCGCTCGCCGAGGTCGGCGATCGCCCGGTCGACGCGCGTGCGCTCCTCGAGCAGCGCCGAGAGCACCGGCTCGGTCATGCCGTCCCCGCCAGGCCCCGTCGGGCCGCGAGGACCCCCGCCTGGAACCGGGTCGCGGCGCCGAGCTCGGCCTGCAGGTCCGCCACGGCGCGCTGCACCGTCCGGGCGGAGACCCCGAGGCTGCGGGCGACGGACTCGTCCGTCGCACCGGTGCGCAGCAGGCGGACGAGCTCCGCCTCGTCGACGAGCGCCGTGCGCCCGGCGCGGGTCACCGGGTCGGGCCGGGCTGCGTCGTCGTCGAGGGCCGGCGCGCCGTCGGCGAGGGGGGTCGCGCCCGCCCACACCGCCTCGAAGAGAGCCGCGACGGCCTGGACGACGGCCGGGCGCCGGGAGACGACGGCCTCCCGGCCGCCGCCCTGCGGGTCGACGGGCAGCAGGACGACGTCGTCGTCGCAGACGACGGCGGGCAGCGGGACCGCGGCGGCGCCGCGGACCGTCGTCGTCGCGGCCCCGGACCAGTGGAGGAAGCCGCGCGTCTCGGGGTCCTCGAGGGCGTCGTTGGGGATGAGCAGGCGGACCGGCAGCCGCTCGCCGCTGCCGCGGGCCCCGCTCCCCCAGGGCTGGGCGGCGAGGCGGCCGGGTCCCGCGCCGGCGGTGAGCAGCAGGCGCAGGCCGGTGCGGGCCTGCCGGACGAGCACCTCGAGCCGGGCCGCCACGTCGCCGCCGCGCAGCACCTCGTCGCCGTCCTCGCTGCGGCCCGCGGCGGCGACGGCGGCGGCGTCGGCGAGCAGGTCCTGCAGGCGGGCCCGGTGCCGCTCGAACTCGGCGGTCCGCTCGACGAGCTCCTCCCGCGCCCGCTCGGCGAGCAGGGAGAGCCCGAGCTCGGGGTCGACGACGTGGAAGGGGCTCGTGCTGCCGGAGGCGTTGACCAGGCCGGTCCGGACGAGGTCGTCGAGGTCCGCGCGCACGTCGTCCGGGGTCGTGCCGAGCTCGGCCGCGAGGTCGTCGACGCCCCACTCGGGGTGCTCGCGCAGCAGGCGGTAGACGACGAGGCCGCGGCCGGTGCGCGCGGCTGGTCGCTGCGTCACGAGGACGACCCCCATCCGGTGACCGATGTGCCTGGACCTTACCAGTGTGTCCGACGCCGACCGGAGGGCTGCGCCGCGCCGGCCCCGGCGTCCGGGATCCCGGACAGCAGGCCGTCCCGGGCCCTTCGCCGGGGCCCGCCGCCGGGTGTGCCATGAGGACATGACCGCTGTCGCGCCCCGCGGGCCGTCCCCGGCCCCGCCCGCCGTCCCGGCCGTCGTCGTCGGCGCCGGGCCGCTCACCCCGGCCGACGTCGTCGCCGTGGCCCGGCACGGCGCCCGGGTCGTGCTCGACGACGCGGCGCTCGACGAGGTGGCGCGCGGCCGGGGCGTCGTCGAGGCGCTCGCCGCGCTCGACGTCCCCGTCTACGGCGTGTCGACCGGCTTCGGCGCCCTGGCGACCCGGCACATCCCGGTCGCGGACCGGGAGCGGCTGCAGCGCAGCCTCGTCCGCTCGCACGCCGCCGGCGCCGGACCGGCCGTCGAGCGCGAGGTGGTGCGGGCGCTGACGCTGCTGCGGCTGCGGACGCTCATGACGGGCCGGACCGGGGTGCGCCCCGTCGTCGCCCGCACCTACGCGGCGATGCTCGACGCGGGCATCACCCCGGTCGTCCCCGAGTACGGCTCGCTCGGCTGCTCCGGCGACCTCGCGCCGCTGTCCGCGGTCGCGCTCGCCGCGCTCGGGGAGGGCGAGGTGGACGACGCCGCCGGTCGGCGGGTCCCCGCCGCGGCGGCGCTCGCCGAGGCCGGCCTCGAGCC
>JBQGCR010000522.1:0-1604 GCA_052038585.1 Kineosporiaceae bacterium | reverse complement strand
GGCGGGGCGGCCGGCGGCCGGGCCGGCGCGGCCGGGAGGTCGGCGCCGGGGGCGGGGGCGGCACCGATGCCGGGCCCGCCGACGCGGCGCTCGATCCGGTCCATCCGGGCGCGCAGGCCGCGCTCGCCGTCGTCCGCCCCGGGCAGGAGCAGGCGGGCGCAGAGGAGCTCGAGCTGCAGGCGCGGGGACGTCGCCCCGGTCATCTCGGTGAGAGCGAGGTTGACGATGTCGGCCGCCCGGCTCAGGGCCGCCCGGCCGTAGGCGGCGGCCTGCAGGCGCATCCGCTCGAGCTGGTCGGCGGGCGTGCCGCGCAGCACGGCGGCGGCGCCGTCGGGCACGGCGTCGACGACGACGAGGTCGCGCAGGCGCTGGAGGAGGTCCTCGACGAAGCGGCGCGGGTCGTGCCCGGACTCGACGACCCGGTCGACCACCTGGAAGACCGTCGCGCCGTCCCCGGCGGCGAGCGCGTTGACGACCGAGTCGAGCAGCGCGTCGTCGGTGTAGCCGAGCAGGGACACCGCGAGCTCGTAGGTCAGCCCCTCCTCGCCCGCGCCGGCGATGAGCTGGTCGAGCACCGACAGGCTGTCCCGGACCGAGCCGCCGCCGGCCCGAACGACGAGCGGCAGGACGTCCGGCGTCACGGGGACCTGCTCGGCCTCGCAGAGGTGCCCGAGGTACTCGGTGAGCTGGCCCGGCGGTACGAGGCGGAACGGGTAGTGGTGCGTGCGGGAGCGGATCGTGCCGATGACCTTGTCCGGCTCCGTCGTCGCGAAGACGAACTTCACGTGCTCCGGGGGCTCCTCGACGATCTTCAGGAGGGCGTTGAAGCCCTCCTTCGTCACCTGGTGCGCCTCGTCGATGATGAAGATCTTGTAGCGGGACGACGCCGGCGCGAAGGCCGCGCGGTCGCGGATCTCGCGGGCGTCGTCGATGCCGCGGTGGCTCGCGGCGTCGATCTCGATGACGTCGAGCGTGCCGCCGCCGCCGCGGGCCAGCCCGACGCACGACTCGCAGACCCCGCAGGGCGTCGGCGTCGGCCCCTGCTCGCAGTTGAGGCAGCGGGCGAGGATGCGCGCGCTCGTCGTCTTGCCGCACCCGCGGGGGCCGGAGAACAGGTAGGCGTGGTTGACGCGGTTCTTGCCCAGCGCGGCCGACAGCGGCCCCGTGACGTGCTCCTGCCCGATCATCTCGGCGAAGGTCTCGGGCCGGTAGCGGCGGTACAGCGCGGTGGACACGTGGAGCACCCTACGTCCGTGGTCCGACAAGCAAGGACCCCCCTCACACCCGCCAGAGCCCACCGACCCGTGCGGCCTTCCGGCCCTGGGGGGGTTCAGCGGGATGACGCCGCACGAGGGGGCGGCGCCCACTGGACCCGCCGCCGAGGGTGGCCCGAGCCCCGGACGCGTCCGGGTAGACTCCTCGGCGGAGGATTCGCCTAGTGGCCTAGGGCGCACGATTGGAAATCGTGTTGGGCTAAACACCCTCAGGGGTTCAAATCCCATAACCTCCGCTGCGACGCAGGGCCCCGGCACGATTTTCGCCGGGGCCCGGCGACGCATCTGCAGCAGAGTGATTTGAGGAGGAGGGGCGAGGAACGAGCCCCG
>JBQGCR010000521.1:0-1729 GCA_052038585.1 Kineosporiaceae bacterium | reverse complement strand
CAGAGCCAGTTCCGGCTGCGGCGCCGGGCGGACGCGCCCCCGACTCTGCGCACCCAGCGCATCGAGGCGCTGCGGGTGGACGGTGGTACGGTGATCGACCGGCAAACGGTGCGCGCGGGTCAGGACGCCCCCGTCGTCGCGTTCGCGCTCCCGGGAGAGGCGCGCGCCGACTCGCTGTCGGTGCGGCTCCGCTTTTGGGTGCGGCAGGCCGACAGCGTGTACGGGATGCGGCTTTACGATCCCGACGGCCCCGACCCGGCGGCCCGCGAGGCGCTCAGCGTGACGATCCCCGTGCGGCTGGAGCCCGCGGGGCTGGTCCTGGGCTTGATCCCGGTGGGATCCTGGGCCGAGCGGCCCGCGGCCTGGGTGGGCGTGCGGGGGCAAGGCGCCGTGGTGCGGCTGTGGAACCTGGCGATTCTGGCGGTGGCGGTGCTCGCGGCCGTGGTGGCGGTGTTCTCGTGGGCGCTGCGGGCCAGCACCATCACCAGCGGCCGCGAGCTGGTGAACGGCCGCATGGAGGGAGCGCGGTGAGCGGAACGACATCAACAGGGGAGGACGTGACGATGTCCGAGCGGGCGATCCGGATCGACTTCAACCACGCCGCCCGACCCGTCGAGGTGGTGGACCGGTGGGAGCTGCGGCACCCGGAGCGGTCGTGGGGCGTGGGCCCCCTGCGGCGCCGGAGCGGGACGCGTCGTCGGCGCCGTCGCCGGCCGGCCGTTCGCGGTGGGCGCCGGACGCCCCGGAGCCTGCTTCGCCGGAGCCTGCTTCGCGGCGGCCTGCTTCGCGGCGGCCTGCTTGGCGGGCGCCTGCTTGGACGCGCCCGCCGGAGCCCCCGACCCGGCAGGGCCGCCCTTGGCGGGCTGACCCTGCTGGACCGGCCGACCCTGCGCCGCGGGACCCCGCCCGCTCGCCGTGGGATCTGTCGGGCTCACTCGCCACCTCCGCCGTCGGGCTCACCCGGTGCCGAAAGATCCGGACCAGCCTCGCCGTCCCCCAAGTCTGCCGACCCCTCGGCGGGGGTCGCGGTCCCGTCCAGGGTAACGGCATCCCCGGCCCCGTCGGCCTCGTCCGCGACGACCCCCCCGTCCGCGTCGGTCACCCCGTCCGTGCCGGCGTCGTCCCCGGCCTCCTCGCCGAGCGCCCGCTCCGGGTTCTTCGCCACCGCGATGATGCGGTCGCCGGCGTCCGGCTTGGCCAGGACGACGCCCATCGTGTCCCGGCCCTTCGCCGGCACCTCGGCCACCCGGGACCGCACGACCTTGCCGCGCTCCATGACGACGAGCACCTGGTCCGGCTCGTCGACGATCATCCCGGCGACGAGGTCCCCGCGCTGGTCGGTGATCCGCGCCACCTTGATGCCGAGACCGCCGCGGCCCTGCACCCGGTACTCCGACAGCGGGGTCCGCTTGGCGAAGCCGGCCTCGGTGACGACGAAGACGTAGGCGTCGTCGTCGTCGACGACGTCCATGCTCAGCAGCTCGTCGCCCGCTCGGAACTTCATCCCGGTGACGCCCGACGTCGCCCGCCCCATCGGCCGCAGCGCCGCGTCGTCGGCCGTGAAGCGCAGCGACATGCCCTTGCGCGAGACGAGGACGATGTCCGACGACGCCGCCGCGAGCCGGGCCGAGACGAGCTCGTCGCCCTCGCGCAGGTTGATCGCGATGACGCCGCCGGCCCGGTTGGAGTCGTACTCGGTGAGCCGGGTCTTCTTCACCAGGCCGTCGCG
>JBQGCR010000520.1:0-1968 GCA_052038585.1 Kineosporiaceae bacterium | reverse complement strand
AGGTACTGGGCTTGACCTGCTCGGGCACCTTGCGGGCAGCGTCGACATGGTCGCGGGTCGTCTCGCCGGCGGCGTAGGCGGCGCCGACCTCGGGGAGGTGGTCGCGCAGCGCTTGCGCGGTGCGCAGGTCGCGCACGGCGCGGGCCCGGCCCAGGCCGGCGGCCTGCTGCAGGGAGGTCGCGGCGAGGTACTTGCCGCGGCCGGCGGGTAGGCCGTCGCGTTCGTGGTGGTCGAGTTCGACGAGGCTGGTCAGGTAGGCGGCGTCGACCCGGGCGACGGCCCCGCACAGGGCCACCGTGAACTCCAGCGACTCCTGCCGGGTGAACCCGACGCGGCTGGTCGCGGTGACCTCGTCGACGGCGGCGAGAAGGCGTGCGAGGGCCTCGAAGGCCGGGTGGCCCTGGGACGTGGTCGCTGCCGTCATGGAGATCACGCTACGACCGACCACCGACAACCCGGCCTCGGAGAACCCGGCGAATCAGTCTGTCGCAGAATCTTTTTCGCAAGATCTGTATGCTGCTCGTCAGCTGCGCTGCGTGACGCCTCGGACCGACCTCCTAGCCGGGGGACACCTACTGCAGGGCGTGCTCGCGGAGGTAGGCCTTGACGGCGTCGACGTCGGCGTCGACGGTCTCGAAGCGCCGGGGACGCTCGGCGAGGTCGGCGAGCGCCGGGGGCACGGGCGGGACGACGCCGGTCGCCTCGAGGACGACGTCGGCGAACTTCGCCGCCTTGGCCGTCTCGAGGACGACCATCGGCACCCCGGGCTCGGTGAACCGGCGGGCCACGGTGAGACCGTCGGCGGTGTGCGTGTCGACGAGCGCGCCGAAGCGGCGGTAGGTGTCGCCGATCGTCGCGAGCCGGTCGGCGTGCGTGCTGCTGCCGGAGACGAACCCGAACTCCTGCACCCGCGCGAAGACCTCGGGGTCGAGGGTGAAGGCGCCGGACGACGACAGTTCGTCGCCGAAGAGCCGCCGCACGGCGGCGCCGTCGCGGCCGAGCAGGTCGAAGACGAACCGCTCGAAGTTCGAGGCCTTGGAGATGTCCATCGACGGGCTCGACGTCTCGTGCGTCTGGTCGGCCGAGCGCACCCGGTAGGTGCCCGTCGCGAAGAACTCGTCGAGGACGTCGTTCTCGTTCGTCGCGACGACGAGCCGGCGGATCGGCACGCCCATCATCCGCGCGACGTGCCCGGCGCAGATGTTGCCGAAGTTGCCCGTCGGCACGGTGAAGCTCACCTCGCGGGCGCCGTCCGCCGTCGCCGCGAGGTCGCCGGCGACGTAGTAGACGACCTGCGCGAGCAGCCGCGCCCAGTTGATCGAGTTCACGGTCCCGATCCGCAGCGAACGCTTGAACTCCAGGTCCGCCGAGACCGCCTTGACGATGTCCTGGCAGTCGTCGAACACCCCACGGACGCAGAGGTTGTGGATGTTCGGGTCCTCGAGCGAGAACATCTGCGCCTGCTGGAACGGGCTCATCCGGCCGGCGGGGCTGAGCATGAAGACGCTGATGCCGGTCTTGCCGCGCATCGCGTACTCGGCGGCGCTGCCGGTGTCGCCGGACGTCGCGCCGAGGATGTTGAGGTGCTCCCCGCGCCGGGCCAGCTCGTACTCGAAGAGGGCGCCGAGCAGCTGCATCGCCATGTCCTTGAAGGCGAGCGTCGGCCCGTTCGACAGCGCCTGGAGGGCCACGCCCGGCTCGAGCGGCGTGAGCGGGGTGATCTCCTTGGTGCCGAACACGTCCGCGGTGTACGTCCGGTGGACGAGCGCCGCGAGGTCGGCGGCGGGGACGTCGTCGACGAAGAGCGACAGCACCTCGACGGCGAGGTCGGCGTACGACAGGGACCGCCACGACTCGAGCGTCGCGGCGTCCACCTGCGGGTACTCGCTCGGCAGGTAGAGGCCGCCGTCCGGGGCGAGACCCTCGAGGAGGATCTCGCTGAACCCGCGCGTCGCGCCGGCGGAGGTG
>JBQGCR010000519.1:0-20103 GCA_052038585.1 Kineosporiaceae bacterium | reverse complement strand
TCGCGCTGCTCGGCGGGCTGCTCACCGCAGCGCTGGGGCTCCACACGGGGGTGGCCGGCGTGCTCGCGGACTCCGTCGGCCCGGCGCGCGCCGGCGCCGCCGTCCTCGCGACGGCCGTGGGCGTCGACCTCTGGCACCTCGTGCGGCCGCTGCCGGAGCCGGCGCCCGCGGCCGCGGACACCGCGCGCGACGGGGTGCTCCAGGCCGGCTGAACCGGCCGCCCCGCCCTCGCGCCACTAACCCGTGATCAAGGACGCCACAGCGGTGATCATGGACGCCACGTCCGGAGCGCGGCGCGCAGCGTCCATGATCACGCGTGCAGCGTCCATGATCACGGGTCAGCGGGGGCGGGTCACGCGGGGCTCGGTCCAGACGGGCTCGGGGGACTCGGTGACCCGGCCGTCGGCGCCGAAGACGACGAAGCGGTCGAAGCCGCGGCTGAACCAGCGGTCGTGCGTCACGGCGAGGACGGTGCCCTCGAACGCGTCGAGACCGGCCTCGAGCGCCTCGGCCGAGTGCAGGTCGAGGTTGTCGGTCGGCTCGTCGAGCAGCAGGAGCGTCGCCCCGGACAGCTCGAGCAGGAGGATCTGGAACCGGGCCTGCTGCCCGCCCGAGAGCGTGCCGAACGTCTGCTCGGCCTGGCCGGCGAGCTCGTAGCGGTCCAGCGCCCGGCTCGCGGGCTCGCGCGGCAGGCCGTCGCGGTGGGCGTCGCCGCGGTGGAGGACCTCGAGCAGCGTCCGGTCGAGGAGCTCGGGGTGGGAGTGCGTCTGGGCGAAGAAGCCCGGCCGCACGCGCGCGCCGAGCCGGGCGACGCCGGTGTGGGCGACGGGCTCGACGGCGCTCTCGTCGACGGGCCGGTGCTCGACGTCCGGGTCGGAGCCGCCGCGGGCGAGCAGCCGCAGGAAGTGGCTCTTGCCCGAGCCGTTGGAGCCGAGGACGGCGACCCGCTCGCCGAACCACACCTCGAGGTCGAACGGCTGCATGAGCCCGGTGAGCTCGAGCCCCTCGCAGACGACGGCCCGCTTGCCGGTCCGCCCGCCACGCAGGCGCATGGTCACCTTCTGCTCGACCGGCACGGTCTCCGGCGGCCCGGCGGCCTCGAACTTCGCGAGCCGGGTCAGCGCGGCCTGGTACCGCGAGGACAGGCCGTCGTTGAACGCGGCCTTCGTCTTCAGCGTGTTGACGAGGGTCTTGAGCTTGACGTGGTCCTCGTCCCAGCGCCGGCGCAGCTCCTCCAGGCGCGACAGGCGGTCGGCGCGGGCCTGCCCGTAGGTGGCGAAGCCGCCGCCGTGCACCCAGACCGAGTTCCCGGCGGCGCGCTGCTCGAGGGTCGCGATCCGGTCCGCGGCGTTGGCGAGCAGCTCGCGGTCGTGGCTCACGAGGAGCACCGTCTTCGGCGTGGCGCGCAGCTGCTCCTCGAGCCACCGCTTGCCCGGGACGTCGAGGTAGTTGTCCGGCTCGTCGAGCAGCAGCACCTCGTCCGGGCCCCGCAGCAGGGCCTCGAGGACGAGCCGCTTCTGCTCCCCGCCGGACAGCGTCGCGACGCCGCGCCACTGCGCCTTCTCGTAGCCGATCCCCAGCGCGGCGGTCGTGCAGACGTCCCAGAGGGTCTCCGCCTCGTACCCGCCGCAGTCACCCCAGTCGGCGAGGGCCTGGGCGTACGCCATCTGCACCGGCTCGTCGTCGGACTCCATCATCGCGAGCTCGGCGGCGTCGAGGGCCAGCGCGGCGTCCCGGACCCGCGGCGGCGCGACCGAGACGAGCAGGTCGCGCACCGTCGAGTCGTCCCTGACGGAGCCGACGAACTGCCGCATGACGCCGAGGCCGCCGCTGCGGGTCACCGCGCCCTCGTGCGGGTCGAGGTCGCCGGCGACGATCCGCAGGAGCGTCGTCTTGCCCGCGCCGTTCGGCCCGACGAGGGCCGTCGTCGTCCCGTCGCCCACCCGGAACGTCACCTCGTCGAGGAGCTGGCGGCCGTCCGGCAGCGCGAAGGAGACGGCGTTGACGTCGACATGACCCACCCCGACAGTCTGCCCGCCGCGGGCGGGTCAGCGCCGCCGGGTTTCGCCCGCGTAGAGCGCGGCGACGGCGGCCGCGGCGCGGCCGAGGTCGGCGCGCACGTCGGCCGGGGCGAGCACCTCGACGCCGTCGGCGAACGCGAGCAGCGTCCGGACCGCTCCGGGCGCGCGGAACTCCAGCTCGACGACGTCCGGCTCGCCCGGCACGTCGGCGACCGGCGCGTCGGTGCGCTGCGCCGCGGTGACGCGCAGGACGAGCGCGCGCAGGTCCGGACGGACGCGCAGCCGGACGACGACGGCGTCCCGCGGCCGCTCGACCTCCGCGCGCAGCCCGGCCCACACCGCCTCGAGGTCGAGCCCCGCCGGGCGGGACGACGTCGCGTCGAGGACCTCCGCCTCGCGCACCCGGTCGGCGCGCAGCAGCCGCGGCCGGCCGCGGTGCGCCGCGACGAGGTACCAGGTGCCCGCCTTGAGGACCAGGCCCCACGGGTCGAGGGTCATCCTGCTGGTCCGCCCGTCGCCGTGCCGGTAGCCGACCCGCAACCGGCGGTCGGCCCAGACGGCGTCCTGGATCGTCGGGAGGTGCTGCGCCGCAACGGGTCCGGCGGTGCGGTGCCAGCCCGCGTGGTCGACGAGCACCCGCTCCCGGGCGGCCTGCGCGGCGTGCCGGTGCGACGCGGGGACCGCGGCGACGAGCTTGTGCACCGCCGAGGCGAGCGCCGAGCCGAGGCCGAGGTCGTCGGGGACGGCCCGGCCGGTCATCGCGACCAGGGCCCGGGACTCGGCCGCGGTGAGGCCCGTGACGTCGGTGCGGTAGCCGGGCAGGATCGCGATGCCGCCGCCGCGGCCCTGCGTCGCGTAGACGGGGACGCCGGCGGCGGACAGGGCCCCCACGTCGCGGTAGACGGTCCGGACGCTCACCTCGAGCTCGCGGGCGACCTGCGGCGCGGTGACGCTGCACCGGGCCTGGAGCAGCAGGAGCAGGGAGAGGAGCCGGTCCGAGCGCACGTCCCGATGGTGGCAGGAGAACCTGACCGCACGTGTCAGGTCATGCTCGCCACGATGAGGTCATGGCCACGACCCAGGTGCTCGGCCCCGACCCCCGTCCCCTCCTCCACGACGCCGGCGCCCAGGTGGTGCGGCTCGTCGACCTCGTGACGCCGGCCGACCTCGACCGACCGACCCCGTGCAGCGACTACGACGTCCGCCGGCTCGTCGGCCACCTCGTCGGCGTCCTGCGCCGCGTCGCCCACGTCGCCCGCGGCGGGCTGCCGTTCGACGTCCCGTCGATGGTCCTCGACGTCCCCGACGACGGCTGGGCCGCGGCCGTCCGGGCCGGCGCCGAGGAGGTCCGGCAGGCCTGGGCGGACGACGCCGTCCTCGACACCGTGCTCCACCTGCCGTTCGGCGACGTGCCGGGCCGGGGCGCGGCGCTCGCCTACACCGAGGAGACGACGGCCCACGCGTGGGACCTCGCGACGGCGCTCGGACGCGCCGACCTGCTCGACGAGCGGGTCGGCGAGGTCGCCGCGCAGGCCGCGCGCCGGTTCATCCCGGACGCGGACCGCGGGCAGATCCCCTTCGGCCCCGTCGTCCCGGTCGCCGACGACGCCCCGCCCTACGTGCGGCTCGCGGCGTGGCTCGGCCGCGACCCCGCCTGGCGGCCCTGAGCCGTCGGGGATCGCCGGTCGACCGGCCGGGCACGGGGGCGGGGGCCGCCGGCTCAGGAGGAGCCGAGCGTCGAGCCCTCGTCCTCGTCCCGGGCCAGGGCGGCGTCGGCCTCGTCGAGGTCGATGACGTGCATCGCGGCCTCCTCGGCGCCCGCCGCGGCGCCGTCGACGCCGACGTCGTCGGCGACCAGGTCCTTCTCCGTGTCGGTGCCGGCCCCGGCGTCGGTGTCGACGAGCCGGCCCGCCCGGGCCCCGCCGACCTCGCCGCCGACCGTCTCGGGCTCGGCGTTGCCGTTGACCAGGTCGAGGTCGTCGAGGTTGGGGTCGGGCTCCTCCTGGGCCAGGCGCTGGTCGAGGGTCTCGCCCTCGCGCTCCTCCTCCAGCGTCGTGCCGAAGGCGTCGAGCCCGCGCGGCGTCTCCGGCGGCGAGTACCCCTGCTCGAGCATCGAGTCCATCGGACCCTCGGACAGGGTGTCCTCCGGGTTGATGATGCCGTCGTCGTTCTGCTCGTAGTCGTCGCGCTCGAAGATCTGCTCGCTCATGCCGGACCCGTACCCAGCACCGGTGGGGGGCATGAGCGTCCCGTCACCCCGGGTGGGCCCGCGCCGGACCGGGCCGACCGGTGCTCAGGGCGCCGGCGCGGGCAGCGGGCTCGACGACGCGACGACGACGACCCGCGAGCCGCGCAGGTCCGTCCGCTGGGTGAGCCGCACCTGCACGCGGCGCTCCCCCGCGACGACCGGCGGCCCGAGGTCGGTCTCGACGGTCAGCGGGGACGTCGCGCCGAGCCAGGCGGGGTCGGTGCAGCGGGCGAACGCCGTCCCGCGGGCACCGCTGTCCGGCTCGGCCCCGCTGAGCCGCCGCTCCGCCGCCGCGAGCCAGTCGAGCGCCTGCGCGCAGACGAAGTCCAGGTCCTCGCGGACGACGCTGCGTCCCCACGCCCGCCCGCCGGCCGAGCCGACGGGGAAGGCCGTCTGGTCGTAGCTCCACTCCTCGCCGGGGGCCCGGAGCCCGTCGAGGGCGGCGGTGCCGGGGTCGACGGACGCCGACGACGAGCACGCGCGGGTGAGGACGAGCAGCCCGACGACGCACGCGAGCACCCCGGCGGTCCGGCGGGTCCCCGCCGGCGCCGGACCGCGGAGCCCGTCCGTCACCCCGGCGACGCTACGCCGCCCGGGCCGCCGGGTCACCGGGTCCGCGGCCGCTGTGCAGGTCCCGGCACCGCGGCTCGCGCTCAGGCGCCGGGCAGCGTCCGGACTGCGCGGGCCTCGCGAGCGCGCTCGGCGAGGTCGGCCTCCGCGGGGTAGACGACCTCCTCGAGGGACAGCCCGTGCGGCGGCACGACGGCGACGCCCGGATCGCGCACCCGGCCGTCGAGCACCTGCGCGGGCCAGCCGACCGGGCGCCGCCCGGCGCCGACCGGCAGCACGGCGCCGACGAGCGCCCTGACCATGGAGTGGCAGAACGCGTCGGCCTCGACCCGCGCGACGAGCAGGCCCTCGTCGTCCCGGGTCCAGCCGTGGTGCAGGAGGGTCCGCACGGTCGTCGCCCCCTCGCGACGCCGGCAGAAGGCGGCGAAGTCGTGGAGCCCGACGAGCGACCGGGCCGCGGCGTCCATGGCGGCGACGTCGAGCGCGCCCCGGTGGCCGAGGACGTCGTGCCGGCGCAGCGGCGGGACGCCGGCCTCGTCGTCGCAGACGAGGTAGCGGTAGCGCCGGCGCAGGGCGGAGAAGCGCGCGTCGAAGCCGGGGGGCGCGACGACGACGGCGTGGACCCGGACGTCCGGGGGCAGCACCCCGCCGAGGCGGCGGAGCAGGGCCTGCTGCGGCGGCAGGTCGGCGCGGCCGGGGACGGCCTGCCACGCGGTCCGCGGGACGTCGACGTGGCAGACCTGCCCGCGGGCGTGGACGCCGGCGTCGGTGCGACCGGCGACGACGAGGGACGCCTCGACGCCGGGCGTGCGCAGCACCCGGGCGAGCGCCTCCCCGAGCACCCCGGCGACGGTGCGGCGGCCCGGCTGGACGGCCCAGCCGGAGAAGCCCGTGCCGTCGTAGCCGAGGTCGAGCCGGACACGCACGAGCCCGCCGCGGCCACCCTCGGTCGAGGGGGCCACGGCGGGCTCGGGCGTGCTGCGCGTCAGGCTCAGGCCTTGTCGTCGGCCGGCTTCTCGCCGTCCTCCGGCGTCGCCGCGGCGTCCTCGGCGGGCGCGTCCTGGACGTCGTCGGCCGGCTGGTCCGCGACCGTCTCGTCGGCGGCCGTCTCGTCGGCGACCGTCTCGTCCGCGACCGTCTCGTCCGCGACCGGCTCCTCGGTCGCCGCGGGGGCGGCCGGGGCGGCGGTCTTGGCGGCACGCTTCGTCGCGGCCTCCGCCTCGCGGGTCGTCGCCTTGACCGGCTCGAGCACGAGCTCGATGACCGCCATGGGGGCGTTGTCGCCCTTGCGCGGGCCGATCTTCGTGATCCGGGTGTAGCCACCCTGACGCTCGGCCATGGCCGGCGCGATCTCGGTGAACAGCTCGTGGACGACGCCCTTGTCACGGACGACGGTCAGCACGCGCCGGCGCGCGGCGAGGTCGCCACGCTTGGCGAAGGTGATGAGGCGCTCGGCGAGCGGGCGGACCCGCTTGGCCTTGGCCTCCGTCGTCGTGATGGAGCGGTGCTCGAACAGCTGCGTCGCGAGGTTCGCGAGCAGCAGCCGCTCGTGCGCCGGGCCGCCGCCGAGACGGGGACCCTTGGTGGGGGTGGGCATGGTGATGTCTCCTCGATGAGATCCGGGGGCGCAGATCCCCCGAGGGCTTTAGAGCTGCTCGTCCTCGGCGAACGACATGTCGTCGTCCGCACCGAAGCTGTCGACGACGAGGGACGGGTCGAACCCGGGCGGGCTGTCCTTGAGCGCGAGGCCCATGCCGGAGAGCTTCGCCTTGACCTCGTCGATCGACTTCGCGCCGAAGTTGCGGATGTCGAGCAGGTCGGCCTCGCTGCGCGCGACGAGCTCGCCCACCGTGTGGATGCCCTCGCGCTTGAGGCAGTTGTAGGAGCGGACCGTGAGGTCGAGCTCCTCGATCGGCAGCGCCAGGTCGGCGGCCAGGGCGGCGTCGGACGGCGACGGGCCCATGTCGATGCCCTCGGCCTCGACGTTGAGCTCACGGGCCAGCCCGAAGAGCTCGACGAGGGTCTTGCCGGCGCTGGCCATCGCGTCCCGCGGGGCCATCGACTGCTTGGTCTCGACGTCGACGACGAGGCGGTCGAAGTCCGTCCGCTGCTCGACGCGGGTCGCCTCGACCTTGTACGTGACCTTGAGGACCGGCGAGTAGATCGAGTCGACCGGGATCCGGCCGATCTCCTGGTCGCCGCTCTTGTTCTGGTTCGCCGACACGTAGCCGCGGCCGCGCTCGACGGTGAGCTCGAGCTCGAGCTTGCCCTTGCCGTTGAGGGTGGCGATGTGCAGGCCCGGGTTGTGCACCTCGACGCCCGCCGGCGGCGCGATGTCCGCGGCGGTCACGGTGCCGGGGCCCTGCTTGCGCAGGTACATGACGACCGGCTCGTCGTGCTCGGAGGAGACGACGAGCTGCTTGATGTTGAGGATCAGCTCGGTCACGTCCTCCTTCACGCCCGGGACGGTCGTGAACTCGTGGAGGACGCCGTCGATGCGGATGCTCGTGACGGCCGCACCGGGGATGGACGACAGGAGCGTCCGCCGGAGCGAGTTGCCGAGGGTGTAGCCGAAGCCCGGCTCGAGGGGCTCGATGACGAAGCGCGACCGGTCGTCGGCCACGACCTCTTCGGTCAGCGTCGGGCGCTGTGCGATGAGCATGCGAGGAACTCCTTGGTCGGGACCGTCCGCCATATGACGGTCGCCAGGCCCGGACGGCACGGTCGCCGTCCGGGAGCGGTGCGGGTGGTGCGGGCGCGGACAGGCCCGGGAGGCGCTGCGCCTCCCGGGCCGGCCGGGCTTACTTCGAGTAGAGCTCGACGATGAGCTGCTCCTGCACCGGCGTGTCGATGACCTGCCGCTGCGGGAGACCGTGGACGAGGATGCGCATCTGCGACGGCAGCACCTCGAGCCACGCGGGGACGGTGCGCTCGCCGGCCTCGGCGCGGGCGATGACGAACGGCGTCATCTCGTGCGACTTCTGCCGCACCTCGACGATGTCGTTCTCCGACACCCGGTAGGACGGGATGTCGACCTTGACGCCGTTGACCGTCAGGTGGCCGTGCTTGACCAGCTGGCGGGCCATGTCGCGGGACTTGGCGAAGCCGGCCCGGTAGACGACGTTGTCCAGCCGCGACTCGAGGATGCGCAGCAGGTTCTCGCCGGTCTTGCCGGTCTTGCGGTTGGCCTCCTCGTAGTAGCCGCGGAACTGCTTCTCGAGGACGCCGTAGATGCGGGCAGCCTTCTGCTTCTCACGCATCTGGAGCAGGTACTCGCTGTCCTTGGTGCGCGCGCGACCGTGCTCGCCCGGCGGGTACGGCCGGATCTCGATCGGGCACTTCGGGGAGTCGCACTTGGCTCCCTTGAGGTACAGCTTCATCTTCTCGCGGCGGCAGCGCTTGCAGTCAGCGCCGGTGTAACGCGCCATGTCTGTCTACTTCCTCTTTCGGCTGGTCTGGGCAGTCAGTCGGCGCGCGTCAGACGCGGCGGCGCTTCGGCGGACGGCACCCGTTGTGCGGCGTGGGCGTGACGTCCTGGATCGACCCGACCTCGAGGCCCGTGGCCTGGAGGGAGCGGATCGCCGTCTCGCGGCCCGAGCCCGGGCCCTTGACGAAGACGTCGACCTTGCGCATGCCGTGCTCCTGGGCGCGGCGGGCGGCGGCCTCGGCGGCCATCTGCGCCGCGAACGGCGTCGACTTGCGCGAGCCCTTGAAGCCGACCTGGCCGGCGGAGGCCCACGAGATCACGGCACCGGTCGGGTCCGTGATCGAGACGATCGTGTTGTTGAACGTGCTCTTGATGTGCGCGTGGCCGTGGGAGACGTTCTTCTTCTCCTTGCGGCGCGGCTTGCGCGAGGCGGCGGTCCCGCCCTGTCGCTTCTGGGGAGGCATGTGTGCCGAACTCCTGGCTGGTACGAGGGTGTGAGGTCGAGGAGCGCGTCCCGGGTCGCGGAGCGCGCGACAGGGTTACTTCTTGCCGGCCTTCTTCTTGCCGGCCACGGTGCGCTTCGGACCCTTGCGCGTCCGCGCGTTGGTCTTCGTGCGCTGACCGCGCACCGGCAGGCCGCGGCGGTGACGCAGGCCCTCGTAGCTGCCGATCTCCACCTTGCGGCGGATGTCGGCGGCCACCTCGCGGCGCAGGTCACCCTCGACCTTGAAGTTGCCCTCGATGTAGTCGCGGAGCTTGACGAGCTCCTCGTCGCCCAGGTCCCGGACGCGCAGGTCCGGGCTGATCTCGGTGGCCGCGAGGGCCGCCTTGGCCCGGGTACGCCCGACGCCGTAGATGTAGGTGAGTGCGACCTCGAGCCGCTTCTCGCGCGGGAGGTCGACGCCGACAAGGCGTGCCATGGTTCTCTCTTCTGTCGCTGCGGAGGTCTGGAGCAGCACCGGTCCCGGGTGTGGACCCGGGTCCCTGGCCTCCGACCAGGGGTGGCGTCCCGCTGGCCGGCCCGTGAGGGCGCGTCGCGGGGGACGGGTGCTGCGGTTGGGCGTGCTGCGGGGGAAGTGCTCTGCTCAGCCCTGGCGCTGCTTGTGGCGCTGGTTCTCGCAGATGACCATGACCCGGCCGTGACGGCGGATCACCTTGCACTTGTCGCAGATCTTCTTGACGCTGGGCTTGACCTTCATCGGTGTCTTCCAGACGTGACGCACCCCTTCGCACCAGGGTGCGCGGTGGTGGGTCGAGGCGGTCGGGTTACTTGTAGCGGTAGACGATGCGTCCCCGGGACAGGTCGTACGGGCTGAGCTCCACCACGACCCGGTCCTCGGGGAGGATCCGGATGTAGTGCTGACGCATCTTGCCCGAGATGTGGGCGAGAACCTTGTGGCCGTTGGAGAGCTCCACCCGGAACATGGCGTTCGGGAGAGCTTCGACCACGGTGCCCTCGATCTCGATGACTCCGTCCTTCTTCGGCATGTCCTCCGCAATCCCTCTGCCCCCGCCGCACGGCGGGAGCTCCTGTCGTTGTCCTCGGCCCTCGGGTGACGGCGTCCTCGACCGACCAGACCAGCCGCGGGGGCGGGCGAGAACGAATGAGCACGTGGGCCGACGCACGAGTCTACGCGACGACCCCCCGTGCGACGAAATCGCGCGGAGGGGCCGTGGAGGGCGGTGCCGGGGTCAGTCGGCGAGCGGGGTGACGGGGACGCCGAGGGCGCCGAGCGCGGCCTCTCCCCCGTCGCGGGCGGTGAGCACCCAGACGCCCTTGTCGAGCCGGGCCGTCGAGTGCTCCCAGTGCGCCGCCCTGCGGCCGTCGAGGGTGACGACGGTCCACTGGTCGCCCGCGATCCGCGTGGCGGGGTCGCCGGCGGTGAGCATCGGCTCGATCGCCAGGCACATGCCCGGGCGCAGCCGCGGGCCCTTGTCCCGGGTGCGGTAGTTGAGCACGTGCGGGTCCTGGTGCATCGCGGTGCCGATGCCGTGCCCGCCGTAGTCCTCGACGAGGCCGAACCGGTCGGCGTTGTGCCGCTCGACGGCCGTGCCGATCTCGACGAGCCGGTCGCCGGTCGCGAACGCGGCGATGCCGCGCCACAGCGACTCCTCGGTGACCCGGCTCAGCTCGGCGTCCGCCTCGTCGACGGTGCCGTCCTCGCGGGGCAGCACCGCGGTGAACGCGGCGTCGCCGTGCCAGCCGGAGACGATGGCGCCGCAGTCGACCGAGACGACGTCGCCGGCGGCGACGACGCGCCCGCCCGGGATGCCGTGGACGACCTCGTCGTTGACGGAGATGCACGTCGACGCCGGGTACGGCGGGTGCGCGTACCCGAGGAACGACGGGACGGCACCGGCGGACCGGATCGTGTCCTCGGCGATCGCGTCGAGCTCCTTCGTCGTCACCCCGGGCCGCAGGGCGGCGCGGACGGCGTCGAGGGCGTCGGCGACCACCAGACCGGCGCGGCGCATGAGCCGCACCTGGTCCGGCGTCTTGTACTCGATCCGGTCCCTGCCGAGCACGCGGTCAGGCCTTGCCTTCCAGCGCGGCGACGAGCCGGGCGGTCACGTCGTCGACGTCCCCCATGCCGTCGACCGACACGAGCAGGCCGCGGCCGGAGTAGACCCCGACGAGGGGCGCGGTCTGGGCGGCGTAGACGTCCATGCGGGTGCGGATGACGTCCTCGGTGTCGTCCGCCCGCCCCTCGATCTCGGCCCGCTTGAGCAGCCGCGCGACGACCTCGTCGGTGTCGGCGGTGATCTCGACGACCGCGTCGAGCGCGTGCCCGGACGCCTCGAGCATCCGGTCGAGCTCGTCCACCTGGGCCACGGTGCGCGGGTAGCCGTCGAGGAGGAAGCCCGGGGCGGCGTCCTCCTCGGCCAGGCGCGAGCGCACCATGTCGTTGGTCACCGAGTCCGGCACGTACTCGCCCTTGTCCATGTAGGACTTGGCGAGCACCCCCAGCTCGGTGCCGCCGGACACGTTGGCCCGGAAGATGTCCCCCGTCGAGATCGCGGGGATGCCGAACTTCTCCGCCAGGCGCTTGGCCTGGGTGCCCTTGCCCGCTCCGGGAGGACCGAGGAGAACAAGCCTCATCGCAGGAACCCTTCGTAGTGCCGCTGCTGCAGCTGCGACTCGATCTGCTTCACGGTCTCCAGCCCGACTCCCACGACGATGAGGATGGAGGTTCCGCCGAAGGGGAAATTCTGGTTGGCGTCGACGAGGATCAGGGCGATGAGCGGGATGAGGCTGATCACACCGAGGTAGAGCGACCCCGGCAGGGTGATCCGGTCCAGCACGTACGAGAGGTACTCGGCGGTCGGCCGGCCGGCGCGGATGCCGGGGATGAAGCCGCCGTACTTCTTCATGTTCTCGGCGACCTCGTCCGGGTTGAACGTGATCGCGACGTAGAAGTACGTGAAGAACACGATGAGCAGGAAGTACGTGATGATGTAGATCGGGTGCTCGCCGGTGACGAAGTTCCGGCTGATCCAGTCCGCCCACGCCGGCGGGTTCGCCGAGCCGCTCTGGAACTGGGCCACGAGGGCCGGCAGGTAGAGCAGCGACGAGGCGAAGATGACCGGGATGACGCCGGCCATGTTGACCTTGATCGGGATGTACGTGCTCGTGCCGCCGTACATCCGGCGCCCGATCTGGCGCTTGGCGTACTGGACCGGGATCCGGCGCTGGCTCTGCTCGACGAAGACGACGAGGGCCATGATGAGCAGGCCGATCGCGATGATGAGGAGCATCGTCTCGAGGCTGCGGCTCGTCCGGATCGCCCACAGGGACGTCGGGAAGCCGGCCGCGATCGAGGTGAAGATGAGCAGCGACATGCCGTTGCCGACGCCGCGCTCGGTGATGAGCTCGCCGAGCCACATGATGAGGCCGGTGCCGGCCGTCATCGTGAGGATCATGAGCAGGATCGTCACGAGGTCCTCGCGCGGCATGATGTCCGCGGCGCAGCCGCTGAACAGGTTGCCGCTGCGGGCGACGGCGACGAGCGTCGTCGACTGCAGGACCGCCAGGCCGATCGTCAGGTACCGCGTGTACTGCGTGAGCTTCGCGGTGCCGGTCTGACCCTCCTGCTTGAGGGTCTCGAACCGCGGGATGACGACGGTGAGCAGCTGCACGATGATGCTCGCCGTGATGTACGGCATGATCCCCAGCGCGAAGATCGACAGCTGCAGCAGCGCGCCGCCGGAGAAGAGGTTGACCAGCCCGTAGAGGTTGTTCTGGTCACCCGACTCCGACAGCAGCGTGACGCACTGGCGCACGGCGTTGTAGTCGATGCCCGGCGTCGGGATGAACGACCCGAGCCGGAACAGCGACATGACGCCGAGGGTGAAGAGCAGCTTGCGCCGCAGGTCCGGGGTCTTGAACGCCCGGCCGAATGCGGAGAGCACGACGACCTCCCGCGAGCCGCCCACGACGGCTCGTGCTCACTGTCGAGGGCAGCACGATTCGCCGGGCTGCCCGGTCCCTGGACCATAACACCCCGGCGGATGCCCTCAGAGGGCTTCCGCCGGGGTGCCGGTGGTGCGTGTGGATCCCTGTCCGAGAGGACGACGCGTCAGAGCGTCGTCGTCGTCCCGCCGGCCGCGGCGATCTTCTCGGCCGCCGAGCCGGAGAACCGGTGCGCCGTCACCTGCAGGGCGACGGTCACCTCCCCGGAACCGAGGACCTTGACCGGGGCGCCGTCACGGACGGCACCCTTGGCCACGAGGTCGGCGACGCCGACCTGCCCGCCCTCGGGGAACAGCGCCGAGAGCCGGTCCAGGTTGACCACCTGGTACTCGACGCGGAACGGGTTCTTGAAGCCCCGCAGCTTCGGCAGGCGCATGTGCATGGGCATCTGCCCACCCTCGAAGCCGGCCGAGACCTGGTAGCGGGCCTTCGAGCCCTTGGTGCCGCGACCGGCCGTCTTGCCCTTGCTGCCCTCACCGCGACCCACGCGGGTCTTCGGCGTGTGGGCCCCGGGGGCCGGACGCAGGTGGTGCACCTTCAGAGGCTTGTCCTCCGCCATGTCAGTCCACCTCCTCCACGGTGACGAGGTGACGCACCGTCTGGACCATGCCGCGGATCTCCGGGCGGTCCTCCTTGACGACGGTGTCACCGATGCGCTTGAGACCGAGCGAGCGCAGCGTGTCGCGCTGGTTCTGCTTGCCGCCGATCTCCGAACGGGTCTGGGTGACCTTGAGGCGCGCCATCAGGCCGTCGCCCCCGCCCGGGCCCGCAGGAGCGCCGCCGGGGCGACGTCCTCGATGGGCAGGCCACGACGTGCCGCGACGGCCTCGGGCCGCTCGAGGCCCTTGAGCGCCGCGACCGTGGCGTGCACGATGTTGATCGCGTTGTCCGAGCCGAGCGACTTGCTCAGCACGTCGTGGATGCCGGCGCACTCCAGGACGGCGCGCACCGGGCCACCGGCGATGACACCGGTACCGGGCGACGCCGGCTTGAGCAGGACGACGCCCGCCGCGGCCTCACCCTGGATGGGGTGCGGGATGGTCCCGGCGATGCGCGGCACCTTGAAGAAGTGCTTCTTGGCCTCCTCGACACCCTTGGCGATCGCCGCGGGCACCTCCTTGGCCTTGCCGTAGCCGACACCGACGGTGCCGTCGCCGTCGCCGACGACGACGAGCGCGGTGAAGCTGAAGCGGCGGCCGCCCTTGACGACCTTCGCCACACGGTTGATCGTCACGACGCGCTCGACGAACGCGGTCTTGTCCGCGCTGTCGCGCCCGTCGCGGCGGTTGTCCCGGTCGCGGCGGTCGCGGCGCCCGGAGTTGTCGCCACCGGTGCCGCCGGTCCCGCCGGCGCCACCGAAGCCACCGCCTCGGCGCTGGGGTCCAGCCATCAGAGGGTCCTCATCTCGTCTCGCGTGGGGTTCGTGCGGGGGGAGGTCACAGGGACAGACCCCCCTCGCGGGCGCCGTCGGCGACCGCTGCCACACGCCCGTGGTACTTGTTGCCGTGGCGGTCGAAGACGACCGACTCGACGCCGGCGGCCTTGGCACGCTCGGCGACGAGCTCGCCGACGCGCTTGGCCTTCGCCGTCTTGTCGCCGTCGAGCGACCGCAGGTCCGCCTCCATCGTCGAGGCCGACGCGAGGGTGCGGCCCTGCGTGTCGTCGACGACCTGGGCGAAGACGTGCCGCGCGGAGCGGACGACGACCAGGCGCGGGCGGGCCGTGGTGCCGGAGACGTTCTTGCGGACGCGGACGTGCCGACGCGCACGGGCCGCGACGGACCCCTTGCCCGCGCCGCCACCGCTGCGCTTGAGACCGACAGCCATTACTTCTTCCCAGCCTTCCCGACCTTGCGCTTGATCTGCTCACCGGCGTACCGGACGCCCTTGCCCTTGTAGGGGTCGGGCTTGCGCAGCTTGCGGAGGTTCGCCGCGACCTCGCCGACCTTCTGCTTGTCGATGCCGGACACGGAGAACCGCGTCGGGGCCTCGACGGCGAAGGTGACGCCGTCCGGCGGCTCGATCGTGATCGGGTGGCTGTAGCCGAGGGCGAACTCGAGGTTCGAGCCCCTCGCCTGCACGCGGTACCCGGTACCGACGATCTCGAGCTTCTTCTCGTAGCCCTTGGTCACGCCCTCGACCATGTTGGCCACGAGCGTGCGGGTCAGGCCGTGCAGCGCCTTGGAGGTGCGCTCGTCGTTCGGGCGCTTGACCTGAAGGGTGCCGGCGTCGTCCTTCTCGATCGTGATCGGGGCGGCGACGACGTGGGTCAGGGTGCCCTTGGGCCCCTTGACCGTGACGCCCTGGCCCTCGATGGTCACGTCGACCCCGGACGGGACGGCGATGGGCAGCTTGCCGATGCGGGACATGCTCGCTCCCCCTTACCAGACGTAGGCGAGGACTTCCCCGCCCACTCCGCGCTTCTGGGCCTGACGGTCGGTCAGCAGGCCGGACGACGTGGACAGGATCGCCACGCCGAGGCCGCCGAGGACTCGCGGCAGGTTGGTCGACTTCGCGTACACCCGCAGACCGGGCTTGCTCACGCGGCGCAGGCCGGCGATGGAGCGCTCACGGTTCGGGCCGTACTTCAGCGTCACGGTCAGCGTCTTGCCGACCTCGGCGTCGGTGACCGCGAAGGAGTCGATGTAGCCCTCCTGCTGCAGGATCTCCGAGATGTGCGCCTTGAGCTTGCTGTACGGCATCGCCACGGTGTCGTGGTACGCCGAGTTGGCGTTGCGCAGACGCGTGAGCATGTCTGCGATCGGGTCGGTCATGGTCATCGGGCTTCTCCGCCCTTCCTCGCCGCGGTTTCGTCAGTCGTGGCCGACGTGGTCACGTCGATCACGGTGGCGACCTTCGGCGTAGTGCTGGTCGTCGTCACGTCGCCCGCGGGGGCGACGCGCAGCGTCGGGATCTGGTAGCGCATGGTCATCAGGCCGGTCGGCAGCGTCGAGCGCAGCGGCACGGCCTCGAGGGTGGCCCCCATGGTGGGCATGAGGCTCACCAGCTGCTCTTGGTCACACCCGGCAGCTCGCCGCGGTGCGCCATGTCGCGCAGGCACACCCGGCAGAGGCCGAACTTGCGGTAGACCGAGTGCGGCCGGCCGCAGCGCTGGCAGCGCGTGTAGCCCCGGACCTTGAACTTCGGCTTGGCGTTCGCCTTGTTGATGAGCGCGGTCTTGGCCACGTCAGCTCTCCTTGAAGGGGAAGCCGAGGTGGCGCAGCAGGGCGCGCCCCTCGTCGTCGGTCGTCGCGGTGGTCACGACAGTGATGTCCATGCCGCGGACGCGGTCGATGCGGTCCTGGTCGATCTCGTGGAACATCGACTGCTCCGTGAGGCCGAAGGTGTAGTTGCCCCGCCCGTCGAACTGCTTGGGCGACAGGCCGCGGAAGTCGCGGATGCGCGGCAGCGCGACCGACACGAGCCGGTCGAGGAACTCCCACATCCGGTCGCCGCGCAGCGTCACGTGGGCGCCGATCGGCATGCCCTCGCGCAGCTTGAACTGGGCGATCGACTTGCGGGCCTTGGTGACCTGCGGCTTCTGGCCCGTGATCGCGGCCAGGTCGCGGATCGCGCCCTCGATGAGCTTGGAGTCGCGGGCGGCCTCGCCGACGCCCATGTTGACGACGACCTTGACCAGGCGCGGCGTCAGCATGACGTTCGGGTAGGAGAACTCCTGGAGCATCGCCGGCGCGATCTCGGCGCGGTAGCGGTCCTTGAGCCGCGGGGCGGCCTTGACGGCAGTCTCGGTCATGATCAGATGTCCTTACCCGAGCGCTTGGCGACACGGATGCGCACGGTCTTGGTCTTCCCGTCGCGCTCGACGGTCTCCGTGCGGATCCCGACGCGCGTGGGCTTCTTCGTCTCCGGGTCCACCAGCATGAGGTTGCTGATGTGGATCGGGGCCTCCTGCGTGACGATGCCGCCGGTCTTCGCACCGCGGCCGGTCGTGCCGACCTTCGTGTGCTTCTTGATCCGGTTGACGCCCTCGACGAGGACCCGCTGGGTCTCGGGGTTCACCGAGATGACCTTGCCCTGCTTGCCACGGTTGGCCTGCGGGCCGGAGATCACCTGGACGGTGTCACCCTTCTTGATCCTGAGCTTCGCCATCTCAGAGCACCTCCGGAGCGAGCGAGATGATCTTCATGAACTTCTTGTCGCGCAGCTCCCGGCCCACCGGGCCGAAGATGCGGGTACCGCGCGGGTCGCCGTCGTTGCGGAGGATGACGGCGGCGTTCTCGTCGAACCGGATGTACGAGCCGTCGGGACGACGACGCTCCTTCACGGTCCGGACGATGACGGCCTTGACCACGTCGCCCTTCTTGACGTTGCCACCGGGGATCGCGTCCTTGACGGTCGCGACGATGACGTCGCCGATGCCGGCGTAGCGGCGACCCGAGCCACCGAGAACGCGGATGCAGAGGATCTCCTTGGCACCCGTGTTGTCGGCGACCTTGAGCCGCGACTCCTGCTGGATCACTTCTGAACTCCGTTCGTCGCGCCGGTTCTCACGAGGAGCCTGGCGGAACTGAAATGGACGTAAGCACCTGGGCCGAGGGGGCCGAGGATCACTTGGCCTTCTCGAGGACCTCGACGACGCGCCAGCGCTTGGTGGCCGACAGCGGTCGGGTCTCCATGATGAGGACGAGGTCGCCGACGCCGGCGGTCTCGTTCTCGTCGTGGGCCTTCACCTTGCTGGTGCGCCGCATGACCTTGCCGTAGAGCGCGTGCTTGACGCGGTCCTCGACCTCGACCACCACGGTCTTCTGCATCTTGTCGCTGACGACGTAGCCGCGACGGGTCTTGCGGTACCCGCGCGCCTCGGTCGCTGCCTGCGTGCTCTCGCTCACTGCTGTCTCACTCATCCGTCTCAGGCCTGCGGGCCGGCGCTGATGCCGAGCTCGCGCTCGCGCATCTCCGTGTAGATCCGGGCGATGTCGCGACGGACGGCACGCAGCCGGCCGTGGCTCTCCAGCTGGCCGGTGGCCGACTGGAAACGCAGGTTGAACAGCTCTTCCTTGGCCTTGCGCAGCTCCTCGACGAGACGCTCGTCGTCGAGACCGCGCAGCGCCGCGGGGGCCAGGTCCTTGGAACCGATGGCCATCACGCCTCACCGCCCTCGCGCCGGACGATCCGGCACTTCATCGGGAGCTTGTGGATCGCGCGCGACATCGCGTCGCGAGCCACCTTCTCGTTCGGGAAGGACAGCTCGAACATCACCCGACCGGGCTTGACGTTCGCGATCCACCACTCCGGCGAGCCCTTGCCGGAACCCATGCGGGTCTCGGCCGGCTTCTTGGTGAGGGGACGGTCCGGGTAGATGTTGATCCAGACCTTGCCACCACGCTTGATGTGGCGGGTCATGGCGATACGAGCGGCCTCGATCTGCCGGTTCGTCACGTACGCCGGCTCGAGGGCCTGGATGCCCCACTCGCCGAACGTCACCTGCGTGCCACCCTTGGCAGCACCCGACCGGTCCGGGTGGTGCTGCTTGCGGTGCTTCACACGACGGGGGATGAGCACGGCTCAGGCCTCCGTTCCGCTGGTCGTCTCGGAGGACGGCGCCACCTCGGCGGCGGCGGCGGGGGCGACGGCCGGAGCCGCGTCCTGCCCACCGGGGCCACCGGCGTCACGACGACGCGGCGGGCGCGACGCGCGGCCACCGGGGCCCTCGCCCCGACGACCCGGACGCGACGGCGCCGCGGCCTGCTCGCGGGCGAGCTCGCGGTTGGTGACGTCGCCCTTGTAGATCCAGACCTTCACGCCGATGCGGCCGAAGGTCGTCTTGGCCTCGTAGAAGCCGTAGTCGATGTTCGCCCGGAGGGTGTGCAGCGGCACGCGGCCCTCGCGGTAGAACTCCGAGCGGCTCATCTCCGCGCCGCCGAGGCGGCCGGAGCACTGCACCCGGATGCCCTTGGCGCCGGCGCGCAGCGAGGACTGCATCCCCTTGCGCATGGCGCGGCGGAACGAGACGCGGCTCGCGAGCTGCTCGGCGATGCCCTGGGCGACCAGCTGGGCGTCCACCTCGGGGTTCTTCACCTCGAGGATGTTCAGCTGCACCTGCTTGCCCGTGAGCTTCTCGAGCTCGCCGCGGATGCGGTCGGCCTCGGCGCCGCGGCGGCCGATGACGATGCCCGGACGCGCGGTGTGGATGTCGACGCGGACGCGGTCCCGCGTGCGCTCGATCTCCACCTTGCTGATGCCGGCGCGCTCCATGCCCTTGGACATGAGCTTGCGGATCGAGACGTCCTCGCCGACGTAGTCGCGGTACCGCTGACCCGTCTTCGAGCTGTCGGCGAACCACCGGCTCTTGTGGTCGGTGGTGATGCCCAGGCGGAACCCGTGCGGGTTGACCTTCTGGCCCACTATCGGGTCCTCCCCTTCGTGCTGGCCGGCGTGCTGGCGGTCGCGGGCGCCGCGGGGGGCGCGACCACGACGGTGATGTGGCTCGTCCGCTTGCGGATCCGGTAGGCACGCCCCTGGGCGCGCGGCCGGAACCGCTTCATCGTCGGACCCTCGTCCACGTAGGCCTGCGTCACGACGAGGTCGCGCTCGTCGAACGGCTCCGACGCCTTGTCCGCCTTGACCCGGGCGTTCGCGATCGCGCTGTGCACGACCTTGAACACCGGCTCGCTGGCGGCCTGCGGCGCGAAGCTCAGCATGGCCAGCGCCTCGCTGGCGTTCTTCCCACGGATGAGGTCCACGACGCGGCGGGCCTTCATGGGCGTGACGCGGACGTACCGCGCCGTCGCCTTGGCTTCCATCGCTCTTCCTGCCTGTCTACTCGGTCGGTCCGGTCGCCTGCCGCGTCAGCGGCGGCGGCCCTTCCGGTCGTCCTTCTCGTGGCCGCGGAACGTACGCGTGGGGGCGAACTCCCCCAGCTTGTGGCCGATCATCGACTCGGTGACGAACACCGGGACGTGCTTACGGCCGTCGTGCACCGCGAGGGTGTGACCGAGCATGTCGGGCACGATCATGGAGCGGCGGGACCACGTCTTGATGACGTTCTTCGTGCCCTTCTCGTTCTGCACGTCCACCTTCTTCATGAGGTGGTCGTCGACGAAGGGACCCTTCTTCAGACTGCGAGGCATCTAGCCGGCTCCTCAGCGCTTCTTGCCGGTACGACGGCGACGGACGATGAGCTTGTCGCTCGGCTTGTTCGGACGACGCGTGCGGCCCTCGGGCTGGCCCCACGGGCTCACGGGGTGACGTCCACCGGACGTCTTGCCCTCACCACCACCGTGCGGGTGGTCGACCGGGTTCATCGCGACACCGCGGACGGTCGGGCGCTTGCCCTTCCACCGCATGCGACCGGCCTTGCCCCAGTTGATGTTCGACTGCTCGGCGTTGCCGACCTCGCCGACCGT
>JBQGCR010000518.1:0-2269 GCA_052038585.1 Kineosporiaceae bacterium | reverse complement strand
CTTCGACATGTGCAGCATGATCTGGTTCGTCATCACCGACGAGCCGATGGACCAGACGCCGGCGGGCAAGGGCACCAACCTCCTCGCGGGGACGGCCCAGCAGATCGAGGACATGCTCAAGCGCTACCGCGACGCGGGGATGACGATGCCGCTGCTCTGGCCGCCGTTCCGCGACGTCCCGACGGCCAAGACCCTCGACGACCTCAGACGGCTCACCGAGGAGATCATGCCCAAGGTCATGGCCGGCTGAGGGGGGACGGCGCGATGGTCACGAGCATCGACCTCACCGGACGCCGGGCGCTGGTCACCGGTGCGGCGCAGGGCCTGGGCGAGGGCATGGCCCGGGCGCTCGCCGCAGCGGGTGCGCGGGTCGTGGTCGCCGACGTCCAGGACGACGCCGGCGCGAAGGTCGCCGAGGGTCTCGGCGACGGGCACGGCTTCGTCCACCTCGACGTCACCGACGACGCCGGCTGGCAGTCCGCCGTCGACGAGACCGTCTCCCGTCTCGGGGGGCTCGACGTCCTCGTCAACAACGCCGGCATCGAGATCACGAGCCTGCTCGTCGACCTCGACCCGGAGCAGGCCCGGGCCCAGCTCGACGTCAACGTCCTCGGCACCGCGCTCGGCCTCAAGCACGGGCTGCGGGCGATGCGCCGCGGCGGGGCGGCGGGGTCCGGCGGGGCGATCGTCAACGTGGCGTCCGTCGCGGCGACGATCGCCTGCCCCGGCATCGCGCTGTACTCGGCGACGAAGTCCGCCGTCGACCGGCTGACGCGGGTGGCGGCCATGGAGTCCGGCAAGCTCGGCTACGGGGTGCGCGTCAACTGCATCTTCCCCGGCCGCGTCCCGACGGCGATGGGTGCCGGTCTGGCCGACGACGTCGCGCGCATCGGCCTCTTCGGGTCGCCGGGGGAGGCGGTCGAGGCGGTCGTCGGGCTGACCCCCGCCGGCCGGCTCGGGGAGGTGGCCGACATGGCCGACGCCGTCGTCTTCCTCGTCTCCGACGCGGCGCGGTTCGTCACCGGCGCAGGCCTTCCCGTCGACGGCGGGATGGGCATGTGACGCGCGGCCCGGAGCGTCCGTGACCGCCGCGCGCCTGGTCGACCACCTCGACAAGGGGGTCGACCTCGGGCCGGACCGCCCGTGCCTGACGTGCGACGGCGTGAGCCTGTCCTACGGCGAGGTGCAGGCGCTGAGCCGTCGCGTCGCGGCGGCGCTCGCCGCGCGCGGGATCGCCCCGGGCGACCGGGTCGCGATCCTCTCGGCCAACGACCCCGTCGCCTTCTCGTGCGTCTTCGGGACCAGCCGCGCCGGTGCGGTGTGGTGCCCGGTCAACCCGCGCAACGAGGCCGCCGAGAACCGCGAGCTCCTCGACCTCTTCGGGTGCCGCGCCCTGGTGTTCCAGGCGTCGTTCGCGCCGCTCGTGGCGTCCGTGCAGGGCGGGCTGCCGGGCCTGACGACGCTCGTGTGCCTCGACGCCGACGTGTCCGACGTCGTCGACGGGGTGCTCGGGTGGGAGGAGTTCCTCGCCCTCGGCGACGGCGCCGACGTCGACCGGCCCTACGTCGACGACCTCGCGCTCGTCGTCGGGACCGGCGGGACGACGGGCCGGCCCAAGGGCGTCGAGCTGACCGGCGCCAACCTCGAGACGATGACGGCGCTCACCCTCATGAGCTACCCGTTCGAGGGGCGGCCGGTCTACCTCGCGCTCGCGCCGCTCACCCACGCCGCCGGGGTGCTGTGCTTCCCGGTGCTCAGCCTGGGCGGCGAGATCGTCGTCATGCGGGCCCCCGACGTCGGGGCGTTCCTCGACCACGTCGAGCGGCACCGGGTCACCCACACCTTCCTCCCGCCGACGCTCATCTACCTCGTGCTCGCCCACCCGCGCCTGGACACCGCGGACCTGTCGTCGCTGCAGTGCTTCTGGTACGGCGCGGCGCCGATGTCGCCGGCCCGGCTGGAGGAGGCGCTGGAGCGGATCGGGCCGGTCATGGCGCAGCTCTTCGGGCAGAGCGAGGCCCCGATGATGATCTCGACGATGAGCCCGGCGGAGCACGTCCTGCCCGACGGGTCCGTCGCGCGGGACCGGCTGCGGTCCGCCGGGCACCCGTCGCCGCTCGTCCGGGTGGCGATCATGGCCGACGACGGGACGCTGCTGCCGCCGGGCCAGGACGGCGAGATCGTCGTCCGCGGCTCGCTCGTCATGCGCGGCTACCACCGCGACCCGGACGCGACCGCGGCCGCGTCCGCGCACGGCTGGCACCACACG
>JBQGCR010000517.1:0-4521 GCA_052038585.1 Kineosporiaceae bacterium | reverse complement strand
GTCGGCGGGGTCGTCGGCGGCGGCGGGGTGGTCGGCGCCGTCCAGGAGACGGAGATGTTCGGCGACAGCGTGCCGAGCAGGCTGCGCACCTGGGCGCCGGTGAAGGTCAGGGTCTGCGTCCGGCCCCCGCGCACGCCGGTGGCCACGAGCCCGTCGCTGCGGTCGGCCGACCCCGGCCCGGCGATGCGCACCGAGGCCAGCGACGTGAACCCGAGCCGCGAGGCCAGGTTCGCCGGGCTGAACACCTTGACCCAGGAGCGGCGGGGGTTGTCCGAGGCGAGGTCCCACCGGCTGTCGTCGACCGCGGAGAGGTAGCCGTAGGACCCCTGGGAGCCGTACGCGTACGCCCGCGACGAGCTGTACCCGCCGTGGCTGCTCGAGTACATCGTCGTGATGGTGCGGTCCTCGGCGTCGACGACGACCTCGCCGATCGTCGCGTCCACGGCGGCCCGCCAGGGGCGGCCGTACCGCGCGTCGGTGTCCTCCTGCGCCATGCCGCGGTAGACCTGGTCGGACGTCGTGATGCCGAGCCGGTACACGCCGGCGGACTGCGACCAGGCGCTCGTCAGGTACGTCCGCGCCGCGACGGCCTGCGTCCGCAGGGCCTCCTGCGGCCACGACACCGGCACCTCGCCGAGGCCGTACAGGTACTTCTGCGCGGCCGTGCCGAGGGAGTCGCTGCCGATGAGCTCGCTCACCGCGAGGGAGGAGGCCGAGGACGACGGCGTGACCGTCACCGCGCCCCAGCGCACCCGCAGGTCGGCGATCGTCGACCCGGACGACGTCCGCGGACGGACCCGCACCGTGGTGCCCTGGTGGGCCAGGGTCAGGCGGTCACCCGGGGCGACCCACAGCACGAGCGTCCCGTCGCTGTCGACGAGGGCGCTGCCGCGCCGTCCCGCGTGCGTGTACGGCGTGACGACGCTCCACGTCCAGCCGCGGCGCTGGATCGCGCCGACCCCGGACGGGGTGCGCCAGATCGCGTCGCCGGCCTCGGCGTCGACGACGACCCGGGCGGCCGACGAGGCGAGGTCGACCCGCACCGGCGCGGTCAGCGTGCGCCGGGCCAGGTGCGTCCCGCGGTAGTAGGTCCGCAGGATGGTGTCGTGCGTGCAGCCCAGGCGCGCCGCGCCCTGGGCGCCGTACTGGGACATGCCGAGGCCGTGGCCCCAGCCGTGGCCCCGGACGACGACGTCGCCGGCGCCGGCCGTGGCGGCCGCCTCCGGGACGGAGGCACCGCCGGCGGCGGGGCAGGTCGCCGCCGCGGCGGGCAGCACGCCGCCCGCCCAGGCCGTCGCCGGCACCCCGACGGCGGCGGCGACGACGGCGGCGGCGAGCGTGGTCCCCAGGCGGTGCATTCGTGCGGCCTCCTCGTCAGGGCGCGCACTCTGCGACGCCACACCCCCTGTTCGGCGGGGGGTGCGGACTGCCTGAGTTCTCGGCGGGGACTACACGCCTGTCATTGGGCCGATCGGGGCACGGCTGCTCCGGACGGGTGAGCGCGAGGACGGGCCGGCAGGGCCGGACGGGTGGGTCCGGTCGGGGCGGCGCTGACGGTCAGGCGGGGGCGAGCACGCCGGACGCCACGGCCTCGGCGAGGGCCTCGCGCCAGTCCCGCAGCGGCGGCAGGGACGTCGCGGCCCAGCAGTCCTGCGCGAGAACGGAGTACGCGGGCCGCGGCGCCGGGCGGACGAACTTGTCCGACGTCGTCGGCCGCACCCGCTCCGGGTCGGCGCCGACGTGCTCGAAGACGGCGCGGGCCAGCCCGAACCACGTCGTCTCGCCGCTGCCCGTCGCGTGGTAGGTGCCGGCGGGCACGCCGGCGTCGACGACGTCGACGACGCGCTGCGCGAGGTCGCGGCTCCACGTCGGCGAGCCGCGCTGGTCGTCGACGACGTCGAGGGTCTCGCGCTGGGTCTCCAGCGTCGCCATGGTGCGCGGGAAGTTCGCGCCGCCGGCGCCGTAGAGCCACGCGGTGCGCAGGATCCAGTGCGCCGCAGGGAGTTCGGCTCGGACGGCCCACTCCCCCGCGGCCTTGGTGCGGCCGTACGCGCCGATCGGGGCGATCGGCGCGTCGGTCGGGTACGGCCGGGTCGCGTCGCCGGCGAAGACGTAGTCGGTCGAGACGTGCACGAGGCGCGCGCCGGCCGCGGCGCACGCCCGGGCGAGGTTCGCCGGCCCGACGGCGTTGACCGCGAAGGCCGCGGCCTCCTTGGCCTCGGCGTCGTCGACGGCCGTCCACGCCGCGCAGTTGACGACGACGTCGTGCCCGGCGACCGCCGCCGCGGTGGCCCCGGCGTGGGTGATGTGGACGGCGGGCAGGTCGAGCGCGGTCACCTCGGCCTCGCCGGTCCCGACGCGCGCGGCGAGCACCTCGAGGACGTCGCGGGCGAGCATCCCCTTCGACCCGACGACGAGCCACCTCATCGGTGCCGCGCTCACTTGCTCAGCGCCGCACGGGCCTTGAGCGGCTCCCACCAGGTGCGGTTGTCGCGGTACCACCGGACCGTCTCGGCGAGGCCCGTCTCGAACGGCACCTGCGGGGTGTAGCCGAGCTCGGCGGTGATCTTGGAGATGTCGACGGAGTAGCGCCGGTCGTGACCCTTGCGGTCCTCGACGGGGACGACGGCGGACCAGTCGCGGCCGGTCGCCTCGAGGAGCAGGCCGGTGAGCTCCTTGTTCGTCAGCTCCGTGCCGCCGCCGATGTTGTAGACCTCGCCGGAGCGGCCGCCCTCGACGACGGCCTGGATGCCGCGGCAGTGGTCGTCGACGTGCAGCCAGTCGCGCACGTTGCCGCCGTCGCCGTAGAGCGGCACGGTCTTCCCGTCGATGAGGTTCGTGACGAACAGCGGGATGACCTTCTCGGGGAACTGGTACGGCCCGTAGTTGTTCGAGCAGCGCGTCACGCAGACGTGCAGCCCGTGGGTGCGGGCGTAAGCCCGGGCGATGAGGTCGGAGCCGGCCTTGGAGGCCGAGTACGGCGAGTTCGGCTCCAGCGGCTGGGTCTCGCTCCACGAGCCCTCGTCGATCGAGCCGTACACCTCGTCCGTCGAGACGTGGACGAACGTCCCCACGCCGGCCTTGAGCGCGCAGTCGAGGAGGTTCTGGGTGCCGACGACGTTGGTCATGACGAAGTCCGCGGCACCGAGGATCGAGCGGTCCACGTGGGACTCGGCGGCGAAGTGGACGACGACGTCGGTGCCCGCCATGAGCTCGGCGACCTTGACCGGGTCGAGGATGTCGCCCTCGACGAAGGTCAGGCGCGGGGAGTCCTTGACCGGGTCGAGGTTGGCGAGGTTGCCGGCGTAGGTGAGCTTGTCGAGGACGACGACGTCCGCGTCCGCCATGGCCGGGTAACCGCCCCCGACGAGGGTGCGCACGTAGTGGGAGCCGATGAACCCGGCACCCCCGGTCACGAGGATCTTCACGACGACTGCTCCAAGCTTCTCGGATCCGGGGTCCCGGACGGCTGACGACGCGTGCGGGCGGGGCCGCGCCGCGACACCCGGGCGAATCTACCGGACTCGCGCAGGGTGGGGACCGAGCGCCGTAGGGTGGGCCGCGCCCGGCGCGCCGCCCGGACCACCTTCGGAGGAGACGTCCGTCCATGTCCGTCAACACCGCACCCGCCCAGCCGCCGTCGGGCTCGAGCTTCTGCCCGGCGTGCCGCTCGTGGAGCGACCGGTGGGTGCGCGACCGCAACGGCAACCCGCGGGGGTGCCCGACGTGCCTGAGCCTGGAGCGGCACCGCTCGCTCTCGCTCCTGCTGCCGGCCCTCGGGCGCGTCGCCCCGCGACGCGAGGACGGACTGCTCGTCGTCGACGTCGCCCCGACGACGGCGCTCGACCCGGCGCTGTCCCGGGTCGCCGGCGCGCGGGTGCTGCGGATCGACTTCGACCCGGCGGCCGACCAGCGGATCGTCGACGTGCGCGCCTCGGTGACCGACCTGCCGCTCGCCGACGGCTCGGTCGACCTCCTGCTCTGCTCGCACGTCCTTGAGCACGTCCCCGACGACGCCGCGGCGATGAAGGAGATCGCCCGGGTGCTGCGTCCCGACGGCATCGCGCTCGTCGTCGTCCCCTGGCGGGCCGGACCGACCGACGAGGACCCCTCGGCCTCCGTCGAGGAGCGGGTGCGCCGGTTCGGCCAGGCCGACCACGTGCGCCAGTACGGCGATGACTTCACCGAGCGGCTGCGCAGCACGGCCCTCGACGTCCTCGAGTTCGTGCCCGGTGACGTGCTCCCCGGCTGGACGCACCACCTCGCGCGCTTCGCCGGCAACGAGCGGATGTGGCTGGTCCGCCCCGTCGGGGGGCCGCCCCTGCCGCGGCCGGCGGACCTCGCCGGCGTCGCCGGCGTCGAGCTCGCCGAGGCCCTGGCGCAGGCGGCGGACACGGCCCGGGCCGACGCGACGGCGCACGCCGCCGTCGCCGCCCGGGTCGACGTCGATCCGCAGCACCCGGGCGCCGGCGACCCGGGACAGCGCCGGGTCGAGCGCCGTCGTCGGGGCGACGTCGACGA
>JBQGCR010000516.1:0-1645 GCA_052038585.1 Kineosporiaceae bacterium | reverse complement strand
CCGAGCAGCCCGCGAGGAGCGCGACGGCCATGCCGAGCACCACACCCCGTGACGATCTTCGACCCACGGCGCGCAGCCTAGGCGATCACCACCGATCCCCCGCAAGACCGACCTCGCGCCCTGTGGACAACCCGCTGCGGGCAGGACACGCCGACGCTCGCCCCGGCTGCGGGCGGTTCCGCAGGACTCGCCGTCCGCGTGTCCTGCGTAAGTGCCCGCACCCCCCGGGCCCGGCCTCTCACGACCTCGCCTTCAGGAATCAGTCCAACTCTTGACTGACTCCAGATCACCCGCGACACTCGTGCTCGTGAGCACCACCTTCGACGCCGCACCGCTGCTGCGGGACGCCGGCCTGCGGGTCACGAGCCCGCGCGTCGCCGTCCTCACGGCCGTGCACGTCCACCCCCACTCGGACACCGAGACGGTGATCCGTCTCGTCCGGGAGACGCTCGGGACGGTGTCCACGCAGGCGGTCTACGACGTCCTGCGTGCCCTCACCGACGCCCGTCTCGTCCGGCGCATCGAACCCGCGGGTCTCCTGCCCCGCTACGAGTCGCGCGTCGGGGACAACCACCACCACCTGGTGTGCCGCTCGTGCGGCGCCATCACCGACGTCGACTGCGCCGTCGGCGAGGCGCCGTGCCTCACCCCGGCGGACGACGCCGGCTTCACGCTCGACGAGGCCGAGGTCGTCTACTGGGGCCTGTGCTCCGCCTGCTCCGCGACGAAGAAGACTGTTGACCGGTAACCCGTTCCCGCCGAAGGAGATCACCGTGACGACCGAAGAGACGCCCGTTCTCGTTGCGACGGAGGGCCGTTCGGCCCGCGTCCGCGGCAACAAGGACTGGTGGCCCAACCAGCTCGACGTGACCGTCCTGCACCCCAACCACCCCGCGGGCAACCCGCTGGGCGCCGACTTCGACTACGGCAAGGCCTTCGAGAGCCTCGACCTCGCCGCGGTCAAGCGGGACATCGTCGAGGTCATGACGACGTCGCAGGACTGGTGGCCGGCGGACTGGGGCCACTACGGTCCCCTCTTCATCCGCATGGCGGGGCACGCGGCCGGCACCTACCGCGTCCAGGACGGCCGCGGCGGCGCCGGCTCGGGGCAGCAGCGGTTCGCCCCGCTGAACAGCTGGCCGGACAACGCCAACCTCGACAAGGCGCGCCGCCTGCTCTGGCCGGTCAAGAAGAAGTACGGCAAGAACCTCTCCTGGGCCGACCTGCTCGTCCTCGCCGGCAACGTCGCGCTCGAGGACATGGGCTTCAAGACCTTCGGCTTCGGCGGCGGCCGCGTCGACGTCTGGGAGCCGGAGAACGTCGACTGGGGCAACGAGGCCGAGTGGCTCGGCGACCAGCGCTACAAGGGTGACCGCGAGCTCGACAACCCGCTCGCCGCCGTCCAGATGGGCCTCATCTACGTCAACCCCGAGGGCCCCAACGGCAACCCCGACGCCCTCGCCGCGGCGCGCGACATCCGCGAGACCTTCGGCCGCATGGCGATGAACGACGAGGAGACCGTCGCCCTCATCGCCGGCGGGCACACCTTCGGCAAGGTGCACGGCGCCCACAACCCGCAGGGCAACGTCGGCCCGGAGCCCGAGGCCGGCTCGATCGAGGACCAGGGCCTGGGCTGGCTGAACTC
>JBQGCR010000515.1:0-1902 GCA_052038585.1 Kineosporiaceae bacterium | reverse complement strand
GGTGGCGGACCTGCGCGGCTCGGTGACGCTCGAGCGCTGAGCCGGCGGCAGGTCGTCGAGCAGGCCGGGCAGGTCGGGCCCGGCGATCTCGGCCAGCTGCAGCCGGATCCGCCGCATGACGAGGTCCGTCGCGGCGTGGAGGTCACCCTCGGGCCCGGCGGCGGCCCGCAGCTCGGCCGCGGTGACGGGCGGGCCGACGAGGACGCGGACGACGGGCCGGCGCGGCACGCGCGCCCGGCGCAGCCAGCCGAACCAGCGCACGGGCCGGGTCAGGGTCGAGGCGTGCTCGCGGGTGACGAGCCGGTGCGCGCCCCACTGGGCGACGGGCACGACGGGGCAGCCGGCGGCGAGCGCGAGCCGCACGGCCCCGGTGCGAGCCGTCGGCAGCGGGCGGTAGTCCGGCTCCGTCGTGACCCGGCCCTCCGGGTAGAGCGCGACGAGCCGTCCCTGCCGCAGCGCCTCGAGGGCCGGCGCCATGGCCTGTGCGCCCGCCGTCCCGCACCGGTCGACCGGCACCTGGCCCGTGCGCCGCAGCACCCAGCCGGCGACGGGCCAGGAGAACGCCTCGACCATCGCGAGGAACGTCGCCCGGCGACCGGCCCGGCGCAGGGCGCAGGCGAGGACGAGCGGGTCGCTCACCGACAGGTGGTTGGAGACGACGACGGCGGCCCCCGTGCGCGGCACGTGCTCCAGGCCCCGGTGGCTGCGGCGGGTGGCCAGCCCGAGGAGGGCGTCGACCGGCACGGCGAGGACGGCGTAGAGGTTCACGGCCCGATCATCGGCGCCGCGGGCGGGCGGGGTGAACCCGCACCGCTACTCACCGCGCCGTGCCATCCCGCCGTGGCACGCTGGGCCGGTGGACGAGCGCCTCGCCCCGCTGCCGCGGCCGCCGTACTGGGCCGTCGTCTTCTCCAGCGTCCGCACCGGCGACGACGACGCCGGCTACGCCGCGACGGCCGACCGGATGGTCGAGCTCGCCCGCGGCCGGCCCGGCTTCCTCGGCCTCGAGTCCGCCCGCGGCGGGGACGGGCTGGGGGTCACGGTCTCCTACTGGACCGACGAGGCGTCGATCACCGCGTGGCGGGCCGACGCCGAGCACACGATCGCCCGCGAGACCGGCCGCGCCCGCTGGTACGCCGGCTACACGCTGCGCGTCGCCCGGGTGGAGCGCGCCTACGGATGGGGGTGCGGCGACGCCCGCGACGCGGTGGAATGACCCCCGTGGTGACCCGAGGATTCCGTGGCCGTCGGCGCGAGCGCGACCCGAGGCTGCCACCCGGCCAGTACGACTCCGGGTCCGAGTGGCCGGTCCTCACCGCCGAGCTCACCCCGAACCTGCGCCCCGAGGCGTGGACGATGAGCGTCGACGGCCTCGTCGAGCGCGAGTCCTCGTGGACGTGGGCCGAGATGCACGCCCTGCCGCAGTCCCGCTGGGACGGCGACATCCACTGCGTGACGACGTGGTCGCGGCTCGGGACGTGGTTCGAGGGCGTGAGCGTCGACGTCCTCCTCGACGCCGCCGGCGTCCGCCCGGAGGCCGCGTTCGTCCTCGCGACGTCGACGACCGGCTACACGACGAACCTGCCGCTCGACGACGTCCGCGGCGGGAAGGCCTGGGTCGTGTGGTCCTGCGAGGGCCGGCCGCTCACGCCCGGGCACGGCGGTCCGGTCCGGCTCCTCGTGCCGCACCTGTACTTCTGGAAGAGCGCGAAGTGGGTCACCCGGCTCACGCTGCTCGAGGACGACCGGCCGGGGTTCTGGGAGGCAAACGGCTACCACGACCGGGGCGACCCGTGGCTCGAGCAGCGCTACCAGGGCGACCCGTGAGGGCGGCCACCGGCGACGTGTCCGCGACGTCGTGGACGACGGCGACCGTCGTCGAGGTCGAGCGGGTGCCGTTGC
>JBQGCR010000514.1:0-1640 GCA_052038585.1 Kineosporiaceae bacterium | reverse complement strand
CGCCCTGACGCCCGCGTGCTCGACGATCGCCGTCCCGACGTCGGCCCCGCCGACGAGGAGCGAGAGCACGCCCGGGGGCAGGCCGGCGTCGACGAGCGCCTCGACGAGCCGGACCGCGAGCAGCGGGACGTCCCCGGCCGGCTTCCAGACGACGGTGTTGCCGTAGGCGAGCGCGGGCGCGATCTTCCACGCGGGGATGGCGATCGGGAAGTTGAACGGGGTGACGACGCCGACGACGCCGACGGGCAGCCGCTCGACGAGGATGCGCTCCCCGCGCCGGGGGCTGGCGAAGACCTCGCCCGCCGGCGCGTCGGCCTGGCCCGCGTAGTAGCGCAGGATCTGCGCCGCGCGCCGCACCTCGCCGACGCCCTCGGCGAGGGTCTTGCCCTCCTCGACGGCGAGCTCGAGCCCGAGGTCCTCGGCCCGGGCGTCGAGCCGGGCCGCGGCGGCGGAGAGGATCGCGGCCCGCTCGTGCGCGGGGGAGCCGGCCCAGGAGCGGAAGGCGCGCCGGGCCGCCGTCACCGCGGCGTCGACCTGCTCGGGGCTCGCCGCCCGACCGGAGGCGACGACGACGTCGGGGTGGGCCGGGCTGCGGTCCTCGACCTGCTCGCCCTCGCCCGGCCGCCAGCGCCCGTCGACGAACTGGAGGAGGTCGGTCACCGGAACGCGCCGATCCCGGTCAGCGCCTGGCCGAGGACGAGCGCGTGCACCTCGCTCGTGCCCTCGTAGGTGAGCACCGACTCGAGGTTGTTCGCGTGCCGCAGCACCGGGTACTCCAGGCTGATCCCGTTGGCGCCGAGGATCGTCCGGCACGTGCGGGCGATCTCGAGCGCCTCGCGGACGTTGTTGAGCTTGCCCGCGCTGACCTGCTCCGGGGTGAGCCGGCCGGCGTCCTTGAGCCGCCCGAGGTGCAGGGCGAGCAGGTAGGCCTTCGACAGCTCCAGGGACATGTCGGCGAGCTTGGCCTGCGTCAGCTGGAACCCGGCGATGGGGCGGCCGAACTGCTCGCGGCTCGTCGAGTAGGCGATCGCCGTCTCCAGGCAGTCGCGCGCCGCGCCGACCGCACCGAAGACGATGCCGAACCGCGCCTCGGACAGGCACGACAGCGGGCCCTTGAGGCCGCGGACCTCCGGCAGCACCGCCGAGGCCGGCAGGCGGACGTCGTCGAACGCGAGCTCGGCCGTCACGGACGCGCGCAGGGAGAGCTTGCGGTGCATCGTCCGGGCCGAGAAGCCCGGGGTGTCGGTGGGGACGACGAAGCCGCGGATGCCGTCGTCCGTCTGCGCCCAGACCGTCGCGACGTCGGCGACCGACCCGTTCGTGATCCACATCTTCGAGCCGTTGAGCACCCAGTCCGAGCCGTCGCGCTTGGCGTTCGTCCGCATGTTCCCCGGGTCGCTGCCGTGGTCGGGCTCGGTGAGGCCGAAGCAGCCGATCGCCTCCCCGGTGGCCAGGCGGGGGAGCCACTCGGTCTTCTGCTCCTCGGTGCCCCAGCGCCAGATCGAGTACATCGACAGCGAGCCCTGCACGGAGACGAAGGAGCGGACGCCGGAGTCCGCCGCCTCGAGCTCGAGGCACGCGAGGCCGTACGCGACCGCGCTCGTGCCGGCGCAGCCGTAGCCCTCGAGGTGCATGCCGAG
>JBQGCR010000513.1:0-2386 GCA_052038585.1 Kineosporiaceae bacterium | reverse complement strand
CGCGGCGCGCGTGTGCCTGCCCGTGCGCGCCGACGGGCACACCTACGGCTACCTGTGGGCCGCCGACCACGGGCAGGACGACGCGGTGCTCGACCGGGCCGCGGCGCTCGCCGACCTCGCCGGCGTCCACCTGGCCCGGGTCGCCCGCTCGGCCCGGCTCACCGAGGCCCGGGTCGCCGCGCTCCTGGGCGAGGACCGCGGGGCCGCCGAGCAGGCCGCCGCCGAGCTCGAGGCCGCCGGCCGGCTCGACGCCGGCTCGCCGGTCCGGGTGGCCTGCCTCGCCGGGGAGGCCCCGACCGGGCTGCCCGGGCACGTCCTGCCCGCGGACCTCGACGGCCGGACCGTCCTCGTGCTCGCCCGGCCGGACGCCGGCCGGGCCGCGCTGCGCGGCGTCGTCGCCGGCGTCGGCGGGGCGGCACCCGCCCGGGAGGCGTCGACGTCGCTGCGGCAGGCGCGCGTGGCCCTGCGCGTGGCCCAGCACGTCCCGGCCCTCGGGCCGGTGGCCGTGTGGGACGGGCTCGGCGCCTACCGGCTGCTCGCGGTGGCACCGTCGGCGTCCCTGCGCGCCGTGGCGGTCGACGACGCGGTGGAGCGGCTGCTCGCCGACCCCGTGCTCCGGGCCACCGCGCTGGCCTACCTCGACTCGGCCGGCTCGGCCGCGCGCACCGCCGAGGCGCTGCACGTGCACCGGCAGACGCTCTACCACCGCCTCGGCCGGGTCGAGGAGCTCACCGGGCTGGACCTGCGGCGCGGGCAGGACCGGCTGCGGCTGCACCTGGGGCTCACCCTGGCGGCCGTGCTCGACGCGTGACGCGCAGGTCCACATGAGGCGCCCCGCCCGGGGCACGGACGGGGGGACCGCCGACGGCCAGCGCGAGGAGAGCACCATGTCCGAGCCCATCGACCAGAGCACGCCGATCGACCTCACCGACCGCGACGTGCTCGACCTGCTCACCGAGGACCACCGCGAGTTCGAGGGCCTCATCGCCGCGATCCGCGCCGAGACCTCGCCGCAGGGCCGGCGGGACACCGCCGACACCCTCATCGCCGAGCTCGTCCGGCACGCCGTCGCCGAGGAGATGTACGTCTACCCGGCGATGCGCGACCACCTGCCCGACGGCGAGCAGGCCGTCGAGCACGACACGAGCGAGCACAAGGAGCTCGAGACCCTCATGAAGGAGCTCGAGAGCCTCGACGGGGACGACCCGCGCTTCGACGACGTCCTCGGCCGGATCGCGACGACGCTCGCCGACCACGTCCAGGACGAGGAGGGCGAGCAGTTCCCCATGCTGCGCGGCGCGATCCCGCGCAAGGAGCTGCAGGAGCTCGCCGGCAAGGTCGAGACCGCGAAGAAGCTCGCGCCGACCCGGCCGCACCCCGCCGCGCCGAACGCCGAGCTCTTCCACAAGGCCGTCGGCCCTGGCGTCGGGCTCGTCGACCGGCTGCGGGACAAGCTCTCCGGCCGCACGACGCGCTGACGACGCGCTGACGACGCGCTGACGGCGGGGCTCGTCAGGCCGTGAGGTCGACGAGCCCCGCGACCGCGGGCGGGACGGCGCACGTCGTCGTCACGTCCGCGGCCGTCCGCTCCTCGGCCGCGGCGAGCAGGGTCTGCATGACGTCGAGGACGTGCAGCGCGACGTCGTCCGCCGCGAGGTGCGAGCGTGACTCCCCTTCGGCGAGGACGAGATCCGCGAGGCCGACGCCGCGGCCGGCGCCGACGAGGCCGGCCGACGGCGGCAGGGTCGTCCACGTCAGGCCGTCCGGGCTCACGCCGGCCGGGGTGAGCAGCCGGACGTCGCCCTCGAAGTAGTTGGGGTCGGGCACGGCGAGCGTCCCGTCGGTGCCGTACACCTCGATCCGGGGCAGGCCGGCACCCCAGACGTCGAACGACCACATCGCCGTCGTCAGCGCGCCGTCCGCGTGCTCGAGGACGCCGGTGACGTGGCTCGGCACCTCGACGTCGAACGTCGCCCCCGCGCGCGGGCCGGACCCGATCGTCCGCGTGCCCCGCGAGCGGCCGGACATCCCCGTCACCCGGACGACCGGGCCGAGCAGGTGGACGAGGGCCGTGAGGTAGTAGGGGCCCCTGTCGAGCAGCGGCCCGCCGCCGGGCCGGTAGTAGAACTCGGGGTCCGGGTGCCAGCGCTCGTGCCCCGGGGTGACCATGAACGCCGTCGCGGCGTGGGCGGTGCCGATCGCCCCGGACTCCAGGGCGGCCCGCGCGGTCTGCGTCCCCGGCCCGAGCACGGTGTCCGGCGCGCAGCCGACCCGCAGGCCGGCGGCGGCGCCGGCGTCGACGACGGCGCGGGCCTGCTCGACGCTCGCCGCGAGCGGCTTCTCGCCGTAGACGTGCTTGCCGTTCGCCAGGGCCGCCAGCGCCACC
>JBQGCR010000512.1:0-2311 GCA_052038585.1 Kineosporiaceae bacterium | reverse complement strand
CCCGTGGGCGACCACGGGGGCCGACCGGGTCCGCGGCTACCGCCGGGCCCTGGGCCTGGCGGGCCTCCGGCCCGACCCCGCGCTCGTGCGCAGCGGGGACATCCGGCGCGAGAGCGCGCGCGAGCAGGCCGCGGCCCTGCTCGCCCTCGACCGCCCGCCGACCGCGGTGCTCGCCACCGACAGCACCCTCGCGCTCGGGGTCCTCGAGGCGGCCCGCGCGGCGGGGCTCGTCCTGCCGGACGACCTGTCGCTCGTCGCGTTCGGCGACGCGCCGTGGGCCGGCGTCGTCGTCCCGGGCCTGTCCGTCGTCGCCCAGCCCGCCTACGAGATCGGGGCCACCGGGGCCCGGCGCCTGCTCGACCGGCTCGCCGGGAGCGGGGGGCGGCCGCGCCGGATCGTCCTGCCGACGGTGTTCGTCTCGCGTGGGTCCGTGGGGGCCCCACCCGATACGCTCCGGTCCGTCAGCCCTCAGACCGGGACGGGAGTGCCGTGACGACGTCCGACGCCCGACGCAGCGCCGTCACCCTGCCCGAGGTGGCCCGCGCCGCCGGCGTGGCCACGGCGACGGCGGCCCGGGCGCTCGGCGGCTACGGGTCGGTCAGCGAGGCGACCCGGACCAAGGTGCTCGCGGCCGCCGACCGCCTCGGCTACCGGGCCAACGGGCTGGCCCGCAGCATGGTGACCGGCTCGACGCACACGATCGGCGTCGTCGTCTCCGACATCGAGAACCCGTTCTTCTCCCGGGCGCTGCGCGGGGTCGCCGACACCGCGCACGCGGCGGGCTTCGAGGTCATCCTCGTCAACACCGACGAGGACGCCGACAAGGAGCGCCGCGCGGTCCACGTGCTCACCGAGAAGCGGGTCGACGGCATCGTCCTGTCGCCGGCGTGGGACGCGGACAACGCGCACCTGACGTCGCTCGCCGGCGTCGTCCCCCTCGTCCTGCTCGACCGCAAGCTGCCCGGGATCGGCGCCGACATGGTCGGCATCGGCAACCGCGTGGCGACGCGCGAGGTCACCGAGCACCTCATCGCGTTGGGGCACAGGCGGATCGGGCTGCTCACGGGCGGCGACCCCGCGACCGAGCTGCCCCGCATGCGCGACGGCCTGCGCGGCATCGAGAAGCTCGCCGCGACGACGATCGGCGAGCGGGCCGCCGGCTACCGGGACGCGCTCGTGGCGGCCGGCGTCGAGCTCGACCTCGAGCTCGTCTCCGCCGAGGGCTTCCACCGGTCCGACGCCGCGGTGGCGACCCGCCGGCTGCTCACGCTCGAGGACCCGCCCACCGCACTCATCGCGCTCGACAGCCTGCTGTCGCTCGGGGCGCTGCAGGCCCTGCGAGAGCTCGGCCGGCGCTGCCCCGAGGACGTCTCCCTCGTCGGGTTCGACGACGCGGACTGGGCCGAGGTCGTCACCCCGCCGCTCACCGTCGTCGCCCAGCCCGTCTACGAGATCGGGGTCAAGGCGGCCGAGCTGCTGCTGCGCCGGATCGAGGGAGGTGGCGGCGCGCGTCCGGTCACGCTGCGGCTGCCGACGTCCCTCGTCCTGCGCTCGTCGACGGGTCCGGCACCGGCCGGCGCGGCCGTCAGCGCCCCGCGCAGGCGCGGCAGAGGCCGGACAGCGCGACGTGACCCGGCTCGAGCGTGAACCCCTGCTCCTCCTCGAGACGCCCGGCGACGGCGTCGAGCAGGTCCGGCGGCAGGTCGAGGATCGCCGCGCAGGAGCGGCACTGCGCGTGCAGGTGGTCGTGCGGCGCGACGAGGTGGTAGGCCGTGCCGCCGTGCCCGACGTGGACGTGCTGGACCACGCCGACCTCTGAGAGGGCCTCGAGCGTCCGGTAGACGCTGGCGCGGTGGACGCCGGCGTCCTGCGTCGCCACGGCGTCGACGATCTCCTCGGCCCCGAGGTGGCCGTCGTGCGCCGCGAGGACCGTGAGCACCGCGCGCCGCGGGCGGGTCATCCGCTCGCCGCGCGCCCGCAGGAGCCGGCCGACCTCGTCGAGCAGCAGGCTCAGCGCGGGACTCGTCACCGGGTCAGTGTGACGCACCTGCACCGGTGCGGAGCGCGTCGTCCACAGCACTTGATCTTCTTCCCCGGAACGGCTAGGGTTCGAACAGGTGTTCGAACAGATCGGAGGCTCCGGTGGCGCCACGCGAGGCGGACGACGGGCTCGGGCCGGACGAGGTGCCGTGGAGCGGCATCACGTTCAGCACCGGCCCGGTCTCCCTGCGCGGGCGGGTGCAGCACGTGCACCCCGACGTCGACCCGGTCTCGGTCCCGGCCGCTGTGTCCAGGGTGCTCGGCGGTCTGG
>JBQGCR010000511.1:0-3104 GCA_052038585.1 Kineosporiaceae bacterium | reverse complement strand
CGACGACCCGATATCCCTCGTCCGCGCGCTCAAGGCCGAGGAGGACGGCCTCGACGTCTGGCTCTGCGGCGGCGGCGACCTCGCCGGCCAGCTCCTCGACGAGGTGGACGAGCTGCACCTCAAGGTCAACCCGGTGCTCCTGGGCGAGGGCGTGCCGCTCGTGCGCGGCGCCACCGACCCCGCCGCGTGGCGCCTCGCGAGCAGCACCCCGCTCCCCCACGGTGTGCTCCTCACGCGGTACGTGCGCGCCTGACCCGGCCCGCGCTCCGGCGTGCGCCATGATCACCTCGTGACCCCGACCCGCGCCGATCTCCTCGAGCAGCTCGTCGACACCGGCCGGCACGTCGTCGAGCGCGGCCTCGTGCAGGCCTCCGGTGGCAACCTGTCGGCCCGCCTGCCCGGCACCGACGCGTTCGTCGTCACCGGCACCGGGACGTGGCTGGACCGCCTGCGCCCCGAGGAGTTCGCCGAGCTCTCGCTCGACGGCGAGCACCGCGGCGGCGCCGATCGGCCGTCGGTCGAGTGGAAGCTGCACGCCCGCACCTACGCGGCCCGCCCGGACGTGGGCGCCATCGTCCACCTCCACCCGCAGCACGTCCTGCTCGTCGACCTGCTCGGGGCGCCCATCCGGTTCACGACCCTCGACCACCAGTACTACCTCGGGTCGGCCGGACGCGTGCCGTTCCTCCCCTCCGGCACCGAGGAGCTCGCGCAGGCGGCGGCCGACGCGGCCCGTGACCACGACGCCGTCGTCCTCGCCCAGCACGGCTGCTCGACCCTCGGCGACACCGTGCCGATGGCCCTGCGCCGTGCCCTCAACCTCGAGGAGGCGGCCGCGATGACCTACCGGCTGCTCGTCGCGGGCGACACGACGGCCGACTTCCCGGCCGAGTACCGGGGCCGCATCATCGACGTCTGAGCGGGTGTCAGCGCGCGAGGACGAGGGTGCCGAGCGCGAGCAGCCAGGAGACGAAGGACCCGACGAGGAAGTACTCCGTCACCTCGTCGATGCCGACCCCGTCGACCGACTCGCGCTCGGAGCGCTTGCTCTGCAGCTCCGGGAAGCGGATGAGCCCCTTCGCGGCGATGACGAGCCCCGCCGCGCCGAGCTGGCCGGCGAGCCCGAGGCCGACGATGAGGACACGCTCCATCGGGCCGAGCAGCCGTCCGCCGCGCAGCTGCTCCGAGGCGTCCGGGCCGGGCGTCGTCGCGACGTGGGCGCTCGGGCGCGCGGCGCCGATCGCGACGAGGACGAGGCGCACGACGACGTTGCCGGTCGCGAGGTTGGCCAGCAGCAGACCGGCGACGAGCAGGACGTGCCCGGGCTCGACGCCGACGAGGACCCCCGGCACGTGGGCCCAGCCGAGCCAGGCGGCGAGCGGGCCGCCGACGTCGCCGGCCCAGCCGGAGAGCCCGACGAGCCACACCGCACCGCCGACGAGCGAGGCGAGGGCGGCGACGTGCCCGCTGCCGGTGGTCAGCGACTGCTGCGACCAGCGCAGCCAGAGCAGCAGCGCGACGAGCGAGGCGGCGAGGACGACGACGTCGAGCGGCGCCCAGAGCCCGCCGAGCACGGCAGCCCCGACGACCCCGAGCACGCCGGCGAGGCGCGCACGCCCCTCGGCCGACGGGTGGGCGCCGCCGCCGCGGACGAGGTCGGCGAGCCCGACCCCGACGAGCCACACACCCAGCCAGGTCACGGCAGCACCCGCAGGAGCTCGTGCGCCGCGAGCACGGCGCCGATGCCGTCGCCGCGGACCCGCTGCGAGACCGCGGACGCGCTGACGCCCTCGCGGGTCGCGAGCTCGGCCTGGGTGGTCTCGGGGTCCATCAGTCCTCGGAGGAGTCGCAGGGATCGGTCCGAGAGGGAGCCAACCAGATGGTCCCGACACAGCAGCGCCGCCGTGACGGCCGCCTCCGGCCCGGTCGCGTCGAGACCGCCCCCACGGACCATCGCGTCGGCCTCGGCGTCGACGGTGCGGACACCGGTGCGCAGCCACCGCGTCGCGGCGCGGCCGGCCGTCTCCTCGACCGCCTCGACCGCGGCCCGCGCCGCCCACCACCCCGGCCCGTCCTCGAGCCCGCGCTCCGGGTCGAGGTCGGAGACCGGCCCCCGCCCGATGCCGACCCGGACGTCGGCCTCCGGGAGCAGCTCGAGGCGGACCCGCAGCGCGGCGTCCAGGGCCGCACCGAGCGTCGCGTACCTGCCCTGGAACTCGTCGCCGACGGTGGTCCGCAGCCCCGAGACCGACGGGCACCGCGCGTCGGTGGCCTCGAGCGCCGCCTCGAGCCGGGCCTGGAGGCGCCGCCGGTCCGCTGCCCCGCGGGACGCCACGAGGTCGCCGATGAGGACGCAGGGTGAAGCCGAGGACTTCAGATCAGCCATCTGAAGATCATACCTTCATGTGGACGATCTGAAGGACGAGGCTTCATCAGCGGTCGGACGGTCCGTCCAGCCGGTCGCCGGCGGCGGGCTCGACGACCCCGCGCTCGGTGGCCACCGCCGTGACGAGGCGGGCCGGGGTCACGTCGAAGGCGGGATTGAACCCGGGCGTCCCCTCGGGGACGACGCGCACGCCGGTGAGCATCGTCACCTCCTCACCCGGCCGCTCCTCGATCTCGATCTCGGAACCGTCGGCCATCGCGAGGTCGACGGTCGACCAGGGCGCCGCGACGAGCAGCGGGATGCCGGCCTCGCGGCAGGCCAGGGCCACGCCGAGCGTGCCGACCTTGTTCGCGACGTCGCCGTTGGCGGTGATCCGGTCCGCGCCGACGACCGCGCAGTCGACGAGGCCGCGCAGGATCGTCGACGCCGCGGCGCCGTCGGCCTGGACCGCGTGTGGGATGCCCTCGGCCGCTAGCTCCCACGCCGTGAGCCGGGCGCCCTGCAGGAGCGGGCGCGTCTCGTCGGCGTAGACGAAGTCGACGAGGCCGCGCGCGTCGAGCTCGCGGACCACCCCGAGCGCGGTGCCCCACGCCGAGGTCGCGAGCACGCCCGCGTTGCAGTGGGTGAGCACCCGCAGCCGCTCCTTGCCCGTGCGCTCGAGGAGCCAGTCGGCCGCGAGGCGCGAGAGCTCGCGGTTGGCCGCCTCGTCCTCGCGCGC
>JBQGCR010000510.1:0-1834 GCA_052038585.1 Kineosporiaceae bacterium | reverse complement strand
CGGGGACGGCCGGCAGCGCGGCGACCCCCGCCGTGACGAGCGTCGCGGCGAGCAGGGTGACGAGGACGACGAGGCGGCGGCGCGCGGCCCGGGCCGCCGCGGTCGGGCGCCGGGCCGGCGCGAACCGCACCGGCTACCGGGCTGACGGCGAGAACGGTTGCGGCGCAACGGGTCCCGCGGCGGCACGGCGGTTCAGCAGCCGGCCCCCCGAGGTCCCCGCCGCCCGCGGGCGCTCCGAACGCGGGTCGAGGACGCGGGCCTTGTCGGAGTGACGGTCCTCCGTGCGGCTCGCGGCGAGGTGCTCGCGCCGCCGCACCCACTGGGGGACGAGGTACGCAGCCCATCCCGCGACGATCGCGACGAAGACGAGGCTGCTCGGTTCCACACCACGACCGTAGGAGCGATCGGCGCCCACCTCACGGACCTCGCCCGGTGTGTCGCGCACCCCTGTTCACCTGCACGTTCGCTGGAGCCGGCCCGCCGACGGGCCGATAGGGACCTCATGCCCCGTCGCGTGCGCGCCCACCTCCTCGCCGTCGCCCTGACGGCGCTCGTCGCGGCGGGCGTCCCGGCGGTCGCACCCGGCGCCGTCGCCGCCCCGCCGACCACCGCCGCCGCGCCCACCGCCTCCCCGGCCGTCGCCCGGGCCGCCGCGGCAGGCACCCCGCTCGTCTCCGCCTCGCCCGACGTGCCGACGCCCCGGGTGCTCGACGGCGAGGTCGACGCCCTGCTCGAGGTCGGGACCCGCGTCGTCGTCGGCGGGACCTTCACGTCGGTCGCGTCCCCGGACGGGACGGCGACCTACCCGCGCAGCCGGCTGTTCGCCTACGACCGGCTCACCGGCGCGGTCGACCCGCTCTTCGTCCCGCAGCTCGACGGCGACGTCGCCACCCTCGCCCAGGCCCCCGACGGCACCGTCGTCGTCGGCGGGTCCTTCACCCGGGTCGGCGGCGTCACCGCGCGCTACCTCGCCCGGCTCGACCCGACGACCGGCGCCCGCGACCCCGCCTTCGCCCCGGCCCTCGACAACCGGGTCACCGACCTCGAGGTCCACGGCGCCACCCTCTACGCCGTCGGCTGGTTCACCGCCGTCGGGAACGCCCGTCGCGGCGGGCTCGCGGCGCTGTCCCCGGTCACGGGCGCGGTCGCGGCGCTCGACCTGCCGCTCGCGACGACCCGTGACCCGCAGGGCGTCCGCGCGGTGGAGGTCACACCGGACGGCGGGCGGATGGTCCTCGCCGGCAACTTCACGTCGGTCGGCGGGGTGGCCCGCGACCAGGTCGCCGTCGTCGACCTCGGCGCCGCCGCCGGCCGGGTCGACACGGAGTGGAACACGTCGGCGCTGGAGTTCACCCACCCCGAGCGCACCGGCCAGGGCAAGGCGACCTATGTCCGGGACCTGACGATGAGCCGGGACGGCACGTACTTCGTCGTCGGCAACACCTTCTACTACCCGGGCAACGGCGACGCCGTCCTGCGGTTCTCCCCCACCGCGCGCGGCACGGACGTCGCCCCGGACTGGGTGCGCTGGACCGGCACGGACACCGTGACGTCGGTGGTGACGAGCGGCGACGACGGCGTCGTCTACGTCGGCGGCCACTTCCGCTGGCTCGCCGTCCGCCCGACGGGCCGGGCCCCGGGCCGGGTCGCCCGCTACGGCCTGGCCGCCGTCGACGCGCGCACCGGCATGCCGCTGGACTGGGCGCCGACCCGCGAGCGCGGCTACGGCGTCCTCGCCCTGCTCGTCACGTCCGACGGCGGGCTCGTCGCCGGGCACGACACCGCCACCGTCGCCGGACGCACCCGCCCGCGGCTGGCCGCCTTCGCCCCGCCG
>JBQGCR010000509.1:0-3835 GCA_052038585.1 Kineosporiaceae bacterium | reverse complement strand
GGCGCGCCGCGCGACGCCGTCGAGGCCCTTGCCCCGGTCCGCGGGCCGCTTCATGAGGCCGAACGTGCCGTCGCCGATCGCGTCGAGCAGGCCGTCGTCGACGACCCGGTCGAGCAGGTCGACGGCCTCGGAGAGCACCTGGCGCGCGCGGGTCTGGACGAAGCCGTCGAGCGGGGGCCGGAAGTCCTCGCGCAGCCCGGCGCACGCGTTGAGGACGTAGCGGACGTTCTGGAGCGCGAGGTCGCGGTCGGACAGCCACGGCGTGACGACGGCCTCGGTCATCATCCCGACGAGGAGGATGCCCTGGCCGGTCATCGCGCCGGCGAGGTTGAAGAACCCGTCGAGCAGGTAGCCGCGGAAGACGTCGCCGGTCATGTGCTTGGTCGGCGGCATCCACTTCAGCGGCGCGTCCGGGAAGAGCGTGCGGGCGAGCAGGGCGTGGGCGAGCTCGAGCCGGAAGGAGTCGGGCAGGTCCGGGTTGATCTCGAAGGCGTGGCCGAGCCCGAGCTGCCAGTCGGCCAGGCCCGCCTCCTTGGCGAAGTACTCGTTGAGGAGCTGGCTCACCGTGACGGTGTGGGCGGCGTCGACGGCGTCCGCCGTCGTCAGGTAGTTGTCCTCGCCGGTGTTGATGATGATCCCGGCGCGGGCGTGCACCTGGCGGCTGAACCGCTGGTCGACGAACGTGCGGACCGGGTTGATGTCGCGGAAGAGGATCCCGTACATCGAGTCGTTGAGCATCATGTCGAGCCGCTCCATGCCGGCGAGCGCGGCGATCTCCGGCATGCACAGGCCCGAGGCGTAGTTCGTCAGGCGCACGTAGCGGCCGAGCTCGCGGCTCACGTCGTCGAGCGCGGCCCGCATGAGCCGGAAGTTCTCCTGCGTCGCGTACGTGCCGGCGTAGCCCTCCCGGGTCGCGCCCTCGGGGACGTAGTCGAGCAGGCTCTGGCCGGTGGAGCGGATGACGGCGATGACGTCGGCGCCCTCGCGGGCCGCCGCCTGGGCCTGCGGGATGTCCTCGTAGATGTCGCCGGTCGCGACGATGAGGTAGATCCACGGCGTCTGGCGCGGGTCGCCGAGCCGGGCGACGAGGCGCTCGCGGTCGCGGCGGGCCTTGTCGACCCGGCGGATCCCGGCGGCGACGGCGGAGCGGGCCCGGGTGCCGGCGCGGGTCGCCTCCCGGCCCTCGGGGACGCGGAAGGTCACCGACCCGGCGGCGGCCTTCTGGGCGAGCGTGAGCAGGTCCGGCGCCTCGCCGCGGCCCAGGGCGTCCCAGACCGGCAGGGCGACGCCGTGCTCGAGGCCGACCTCGGCGCGCACCCGGTCGACGAGGTGGTTGACCCACGGGATGCGCTCGGCGTCCGCGCCGGCGAGCCCGGCCAGGCGCAGGGTCGCCCGCTCCACGCTGACCGTCGTGTGCGTCCGGGCCATCCGCACGACGGGGGCGCCGGCCTTGCGAGCCAGGGCCCGGGCCCGGCGCACGACGGCGGGGTCGAGCGTCAACGGCGACGCGTCCGGTCGGCGTGGCATGGATCTCCTCGTGAAGTCGTCCGGCCGTGCAGGCCGTCCGCCGGAGGAATTGCGGCCTGCGGGGAGGACGGGCGCACGGTCTGCGGTCACAGAGTAGCCAAGGTCGTCGGTCGACGTCTGCCCCCACCTCCCGCCGATAGGGTCGCGGTCGGGAGGTGGTGCTCGGGTGCTCTACACGGTGGCGCGGCTCGTCATGGTCAGCGTGTTCCGCGTCGTGTGGCGTCCGCGGGTCCACGGGCTCGGCAACGTCCCCCGCACGGGGGCGGTCCTCATCGCGAGCAACCACCTGTCGTTCAGCGACTCCGTCGTCCTGCCCATGCTCGTCCCGCGGCGGGTGCGCTTCCTCGCCAAGAGCGACTACTTCACCGGCACCGACCTGCGCGGCCGGGCGACCGCGGTCTTCTTCGGCCTCATCGGCGCGGTCCCCGTGCGGCGCACCGGCCGGCGCGACGACGCGATGGACGCGCTGACGACGGCCCTCGGCGTCCTCGAGGCCGACGAGGCCTTCGCGCTCTACCCGGAGGGGACGCGCTCGCGGGACGGCCGCCTCTACCGCGGCCGCACCGGGGTCGCCTGGCTGGCGCTCGCCTCCGGTGCACCCGTCGTCCCGGCGGCGCTGCGGGACACCGAGAAGCTCCAGCCGATCGGCGCCCGGCTCCCCCGGCTCGTGCGGGTCAGCGTCTCGTTCGGCGCCCCGATCGACCCGGCGCCCTACCGGGCCCGGATCGCCGCCGGCGAGGGCGCCGGCCGCGTCCGCCGCGACCTCGCCGACGCCGTCATGGACGCGATCGCCGCGATGAGCGGCCAGGAGCGGGCCGGCGCCTACAACGTCCCCCCGGCCGACGAGGGCTCCGCCGACCCCGCGATCTGACCCCTGCCGCCGAGTGCGCGCGCTGCGCCGTCGAGTGTGCGCGCTGCGCCGTCGAGTGTGCGCGTTGCGCCGCCGCGTTCGGTCCGGGCGCGCACTCGGTGGGTCGGAGCGCGCACTCGGTGGATCGGGGCGCGCACTCGGCGGGTCAGGAGAGGGCGTGGATCGTCCGGCCGTCGAGGACCGTGCGCAGGCAGCGGGGGGCCGGGGTGCCGGGGGTGAGGTCGGGCAGGCCGGGGGTGCCGGAGCGGGGGTCGGTGGACCAGGCCTGGATGCGGTCGTCCGGGGCCTGGACGACGAGGTCGCCGGCCGCCCAGACGGCGAACGTCGCCGGCGCGCCGGGGCGCAGGACGCCGACGTCGGGACGCCCGCTCGCCCGCCAGGCGCCGCGGGTGTGCGCGTTGAACGCCGCCCGGGCGGACAGCCGCTGCTCCCACACGTGGTGGAAGACGCACGCGCGCACCGCCTCCCAGGGCGCGAACGGCGTGACGGGCGAGTCCGAGCCGAGGGCGAGCGGCACCCCGGCGGCGGCGAGCGCGGCGAACGGGTTCATCGCGAGCGCCCGGTCGCGTCCGAGCCGGGCGGCGTAGAGCCCGTCCGGCCCGCCCCACGCGGCGTCGAAGGCGGGCTGGACGCTCGCGACGAGGCCGAGCCGGGTCATCGTCGCGATGCCCTCCGCGTCGACGGACTCGATGTGCTCGAGCCGGTGCCCGCCCGCCTGCACCGCCCGCAGGTCCGCCTCGCCCGCGGCGGCGAAGCCGGCGAGGACGACGTCGGCCCCCGCGTCGCCGATGACGTGGAAGCCCGCCTGCAGCCCGGCGGCCGACGCGGCGAGCACGTGGTCGCGCACCTGCTCGACGCCCAGGTAGGCGTGGCCGCAGGTATCGGCGTCGGCGTACGGCTCGCGGTAGGCGGCCGTGCGGGACCCGACGGAGCCGTCGACGTTGAGGTCGCCGCCGAGCCCGGCGAGCCGGCCGCCGAAGCGTGCGGCGACCGCCCGCGCCTCCTCGACGGACGCGACGAGCTCGCCGCGGTAGGCGACGACGTGCGGCAGCCCGGCGTCCGGCTCGGCGACGAGGTCGAGCAGCGCGAGCAGGTCGGCCTCGGGCGCGATGTGCGGCGCGGACATCTCGGGGACGGCCGCGCTCCCCCGCGCCGCGGCCGACCGCAGGGCCAGCGTCTGCAGCTCGCGGCGCTGGGACGGCGTGAGCCCCTCGCGGGTCGCGGCGCGCACGGCGTGGTGGGCGTCGCGCTCGACGCGGCCGTCGTCGTCCCAGCCGTCGAGGCCGCGCGCGCCGGCCGCCGCGGCGTGCGCGGAGGAGACGACGGCGCTGTGCACGTCGACGCGCGACAGGTAGACCACTCCCCCGGCGCCGGCCCGGTCGAGCTCGCGGGCGGTCGGCATCCGCCCCTCGGCGAGGCGCGTCTCGTCCCAGCCGT
>JBQGCR010000508.1:0-3279 GCA_052038585.1 Kineosporiaceae bacterium | reverse complement strand
AGCGTGTCGAGGTACTTCGCGCTGGCGTACTTCGCGGTCTTGAGGGCGAACTCGGCGCTCGTGCCGCCGACGACGATCGCCAGGTGGTAGGGCGGGCAGGCGGCGGTGCCGAGCGAGCGCAGCTTCTCGTCGAGGAAGCGCATCATCGCCTCGGGGTTGAGGACGGCCTTGGTCTCCTGGAAGAGGAAGGACTTGTTCGCCGAGCCGCCGCCCTTGGCCATGAAGAGGAACTTGTAGGCGGCCTCGTGCCCGGGCGCGGTGTCGGCGTAGAGCTCGATCTGCGCGGGCAGGTTCGAGCCGGTGTTCCGCTCCTCCCACAGGGTGATCGGCGCCATCTGGGAGTAGCGCAGGTTGAGGCGGGTGTAGGCGTCGTAGACGCCCCGGCTGACGGCCTCCTCGTCCGTCGTCGTCCCCGTCGAGAGCACCTGGGTGCCGCGCTTGCCCATGACGATCGCCGTGCCGGTGTCCTGGCACATCGGCAGGACGCCGCCGGCGGCGACGTTGGCGTTCTTCAGCAGGTCGAGCGCGACGAAGCGGTCGTTCGCCGACGCCTCCGGGTCGTCGAGGATGCGGCGCAGCTGCGCGAGGTGCGCGGGGCGCAGGTAGTGCGCGATGTCGTGCATCGCGGTCTCGGCGAGCAGCCGCAGCGCCTCGGGGTCGACCTCGAGGAAGGTGCGTCCCGCCGCCTCGACGGTCCGCACGCCCTCGGTGGTGAGCAGCCGGTACGGCGTCTCGTCGGCGCCGGTCGGCAGCAGGTCGGAGTAGGCGAAGTCGGCCATCGAGAGCTCCTCGTCGAGTCACGCAGTTGCACCGTCGAGGGTAGTCCGCCGCCGGTGGCGCCCCGGACGCCCGGGGCTGTGACGTCGGACGCCGATGAGTTCCGCGCCGTCGTCCGGTCTGCACGTCGTCGGCCTCGCACGCCGACGTCGAGAGGGAGGCACATGATCCACGCGCGAGGGCTCGTCCAGACGTTCACGACGGGCAAGGGGAAGAAGGCCAAGGAGGTCCGGGCGGTCGACGGCGTCGACCTCGACGTCGCCGAGGGCGAGATCGTCGCCTTCCTCGGGCCGAACGGCGCGGGCAAGACGACGACGCTGCGGATGCTCACGACGCTGCTGCGACCGACGGCGGGCACGGCGACGGTGGCGGGGTACGACGTCGTCCGCGAGTCCGTGCAGGTGCGCCGCAGCATCGGCTACGTGTCGCAGACCGGGGGTGTGTTCTCGGCGGCCCGGGCCGGCGAGGAGGTCATGGACCACGGGATGCTCTACGGCCGCAGCCGCGCCCAGGTGCGCGCGCGAGGGCTGGAGCTGTTCGAGCAGCTCGACCTCGAAGGGCTGTGGGACCGGACGCCGAAGAGCATGTCCGGCGGGCAGAAGCGCCGCCTCGACATCGTCATGGGCCTCATCCACGACCCGACGCTCGTCTTCCTCGACGAGCCGACGACGGGCCTGGACCCGCAGGCGCGGGCGAACCTGTGGCAGCACATCGCCGACCTGCGGGCGCGGCGCGGGGCCACGGTGTTCCTCACGACGCACTACCTCGACGAGGCCGACGCGCTGAGCGACCGCGTCGTCATCATCGACCGCGGCCGCATCGTCGCGGCCGACACGGCCGACGCGCTCAAGCGGCAGGTCGCCGGCGACCTGGTCGACCTCGAGCTGGCGGACATCGCCGCCGTCGGCGAGGCCGCGCACCGCCTGTCGACCCTCGGCGACGAGGTCGTCGTCGAGGGGGCGCACGTCCGCGGCCGCGTCCGGCACGCCGGGCGGGCCATCCCCGGCCTGCTGCGCGACCTCGACGCCGCCGGGCTCGCGCTGGAGTCGATCGAGGTCGTGCGGCCCACCCTCGACGACGTCTTCCTCACCCTCACCGGGCGGTCGCTGCGCGACGCGCAGGAGGGCGAGGCGCCGCAGGCGGACGACGTCGTCGCCCTGCCCGAGCAGCCCTCCACCGTGACGGGAGCCCCCCGATGACCTTCTGGCGCGACAGCTTCGTCGTCTTCCGCCGGCAGCTGCGGATGAACCTGCGCAACCCCGCATGGGTGATCATCGGGATGCTCCAGCCGGTGCTCTACCTCTTCCTCTTCGGGCCGCTCCTCGAGCCGCTCGTCACGCAGTTCGGCGCGACGAACGCCTACTCGTTCTTCGTGCCCGGGATGCTCGTCCAGCTGGGGATCTTCGGGGCCTTCTTCGCCGGGTTCAGCCTCATCGGCGAGTGGCGCGAGGGCGTCATCGAGGCCGAGCGGGTCACGCCGGCCTCGCGGACGGCGCTGCTCGTCGGCCGGCTCATGCGGGACCTGCTCCAGCTCTTCGTGCAGGCGCTCATCCTCGTCGGCCTCGGCTGGGTGCTCGGGATGGACGCGACCGTCGCCGGGGCGGCGCTCGGCATCGCGATCACCCTGCTCGTCGGCGGGGCGTGCGCGGCGGCCTCCAACGCGCTCGCGCTGACGACGAAGAGCGAGGACGTCATGGCGCCCGTCGTCAACGTCGTCATGATGCCGGTGCTGCTGCTGTCCGGGATCCTCCTGCCGATGACGCTCGGGCCGGCGTGGCTCGAGCGGGCCGCGGACTTCATGCCCGTGCGCCACGTCGTCGACGCCGTCCGGGACGCCTTCGGCAACTCCGTCCCCGGGCAGCCGATGCTCTGGGGCTCGGTCTGGGCCCTCGGGCTCTTCGCCCTGGCGATCTGGTGGGGGACCGCGACGTTCCGGCGGGAGAACGCCTGAGGCGTCCCGCAGACAGGTGCCGCTCGCGACCGTCGGCCTCAGAACGGTGGTGGTCCGGAGAAGGGGTCCTCGATGAGGGTCGGGGTGGGGGTGGGGGTGCGCAGGTCGAGCAGGGTGGCGGTGTCGGTGTGGTGGGTGATGCGGCGGCCGGTGGGGGTGGTCCAGGTGATGTCGCCGGTCCAGGGGTCGATGGTGGGGGTCCAGCCGCAGTAGGTCTTGAGGCGGTGGTGGCGTCGGCACAGGGGGTGCAGGGTGAGGCAGTCGGTGTGGCCGTCGGGCCAGGGGACGCTGTGGTCGAGGTCGCAAATCTGGGCGGGGTGGTGGCAGCCGGGGAAGGGGCACGGGGGGTGGTCGGTGGTGATGAAGCGGCGCAGCCATGCGGGCGGGACGTATCCGGGGGCGTGCGCGGGTCGGTAGGTGGTGTGGCCGAGGGCGAGCAGGCGGCCGGTGGTGTCGTCGGTGATGCCGAGGCGGATGGTGGCGTGGGGGAGCAGGTCGTGGATGAGGTCGGCGGGGATGAGTCCGTGGCCGGGCATGTGGGCCGGGGGTGG
>JBQGCR010000507.1:0-2999 GCA_052038585.1 Kineosporiaceae bacterium | reverse complement strand
GGGGCGACCCGTGGCTCGAGCAGCGGTACTCCGGTGACTGAGGCCGCCCCCCGAGGACCCGGGGCGGCACCGACCCGCTGGACGACGGCGACCGTCGCCGGCGTCGCACGCCCGCACGCCGACGCCGTCGTCGTCCGGCTCGCCGTCCCCGACCGGGTCCGGCACCTCCCGGGGCAGCACTACGTGCTGCGGCTGACCGCCGAGGACGGCTACCGCGCCCAGCGCTCCTACTCGGTCGCGTCCGCCCCGGACGACGACGAGGTCGAGCTCTGGGTCGACCGGCTCCCCGACGGCGAGGTGTCGGGCTTCCTCGCCGAGGAGCTCCGCGCCGGGGACGCGCTCGAGGTCCGCGGGCCGATCGGCGGCTTCTTCGTCTGGGACGGCACGTCCCCGGCGCTCGCCGTGGGCGGCGGGAGCGGCGTCGTGCCGTTCGTCTCGATGCTGCGGCACGCCGCCCGGACCGGGACGGCCGACCGGCTCCACGTCGTCGCCGCCGCACGCACCCTCGACCGGCTCCCCTGGCCGGACGAGCTGCGCGCGGGCGGGGCGCGGATCGCGCTGTCCCGCAGCGCGTTCGGGGACCGTCCGGCCGGCCGGCTCGCGGGACGGGACCTCGCCGACCTCGTCGACCCCGCCCGCACCGCCTACGTCTGCGGGTCCACCGCCTTCGCCGAGCACGCGAGCCGGCTGCTGGCCGACCTCGGCCAGCCGGAGGCGTCCATCCGGGTCGAACGGTTCGGCCCGACCGGCTGAGGAGGAGATCGCCGTGCAGGAGAAGGAGACCGACGTCGTCGTCGTGGGCGCCGGGCCCGTCGGGGAGAACGCGGCCCAGTACGCCGCGCAGGGCTCCGGCCTCGACGTCGTCCTCGTCGAGCGCGAGCGCCTCGGCGGCGAGTGCTCGTACTGGGCGTGCATGCCGAGCAAGGCGCTGCTCACCCCGGTCGAGACCCTGGACCGGATGCGCGGGCTCGACGTGTGGTCCGGCGCCGTGCCGGGGCTCGACGCCGGACGGCTCCTCGCCCGCCGGGACCGGGTCGTGTCCGGGCCGGACCACGACGACTCCTCCCAGGTGACCTGGGCCGAGGGCGCGGGCCTGACCGTGCTGCGCGGGTCGGGCCGGCTCGTCGGCGAGCGGACCGTCGAGGTGAGCGCCGCCGACGGGAGCCTCACCCGCCTCGTGGCCCGGCACGCCGTCGTCCTCGCGACGGGCACGCGGGCGAGCGTGCCGCCGGTGCCCGGCCTGCGCGAGGCGCTGCCGTGGACGTCGCGGGACGTGACGAACCTGCACGAGGTGCCCGGACGGGTCGTCGTCGTCGGCGGCGGGGTCGTCGCGTGCGAGTCGGCGACGTGGCTCGCGGCCCTCGGCAGCCGGGTGACGATGCTCGTCCGCGGCGACGCGCTGCTCGAGCGGATGGAGCCGTTCGCCGGGGAGGCCGTCGCGGAGGCGTTGCGGGAGAAGGGCGTCGACGTCCGGCTCGGGGTGTCGACCACCTCGGTGCGCCGGGACGGCGCCCGCGACACCGGCGAGGGCCACGTCCACGGCGGCGCCGTCACGGTGACGCTCGAGGACGGCGCCGACGTCGTCGCCGACGAGGTGCTCGTCGCCGCCGGCCGCACCCCGAGCACCGACGGGCTCGGGCTCGACACCGTCGGGGTCAGCCCGGGCCGCGGCGGCTACGTCGAGGTCGACGACACGTACGCCGTGACCGGCGCCGGCGGCTGGCTGTGGGCCGTGGGCGACGTCAACGGCCGGGCGCTGCTCACCCACATGGGCAAGCACCAGGCACGGCTCACCGGGCTGCGCATCGCCGCGCTGGCCACCGGCGGCGGCACGGGCTCGCCGTGGCTCACCGACCTCGCCGGCGCCCGCGCCGTCCCCCAGGTCACGTTCACGAGCCCGCCGGTGGCCTCCGTGGGGCGCACGGCGGACGAGGCGCGCGCCGCCGGGCTCGACGTCCGCGCGGTCGACGTCGACCTCGCCTCGCTCGCGGGGACGTACGTGCAGTCCGACTCCTACGCCGGGACGGCGCGGATGGTCGTCGACCGGGCGACCGAGACCGTCGTCGGGTTCACCCTCGTCGGCCACGGCACCGAGGAGCTGCTGCACAGTGCGACCGTCGCCGTCGTCGCCCGGGTCCCGCTGTCGACGCTGTGGTCCGTCGTGCCGTCCTACCCGACGACGAGCGAGGTGTGGCTGCGCCTGCTCGAGGCGTGGCGGGCCGGGTAGTCACGCGGCCGCCGCGGGGGCGAGCCGCAGGCCGGTCAGCTCCTCGCAGACCCGCCAGACCCGGGCCGCCTCGCCGGCGTCGCGCAGCGGCCGGTACAGCGCGTGCGCGGCGGGCGCCCCGCCGAGGTGGCCCCAGCCGTCCGGGCCGTAGAGCCGCCCGCCGGCGTCCGGCGCGGTCGCCGCGAGGACGGCGGGCAGCGCCGCGCTCTCGGGCGTGCCGAGCAGGATCCCTGCCCGGGACAGCCGCCGGATCGTCGCGATCTGCGGGGTGTCCCGCGGCCGGCCGAGCTCCGGTCGGGCCGCGAGCAGGCTCGTCGGCGCGACGCCGGGGTGGGCGAGGTTGCTCGTCAGGCCCCACCCCTGAGCGGCGCTGCGCCGGTCGAGCTCGAGGCCGAAGAGCCCGAGGGCGATCTTCGACTGGGCGTAGGCGCGCCGGCCGTCGTAGGAGGTCTCCCAGTTGAGGTCCTCCCAGTGCATCGAGCCGCTCCGCGCGGCGACGCTCACCTGGGAGGTGACCCGCGCCCGCCCCGCGACGAGCAGCGGCAGGAGGTGGGCGACGAGCGCGACGTGCCCGAGGCAGTTCGTGCCGAGCTGGAGCTCGAACCCGTCGGCGGTCGTGCCGCGCTCCGGCGGCGTCATGAGCCCGGCGTTGTTGACGAGCACGTGGACCGGGCGGGCCTCGGCCCGCAGCGCCGCCCCGAGCCCCGCGACGGACGCGAGCGAGGCGAGGTCGAGGTCGCGCAGCGAGACGTCGGCGCCGGGGTGCCGGCTG
>JBQGCR010000506.1:0-4189 GCA_052038585.1 Kineosporiaceae bacterium | reverse complement strand
GCCCTGCGGGGTGTCGGGCGCGAGGTCGCGTCCGAGGTCGCCTCGGAGCTCTCGCAGGGACGCGGCCCGACCCGCCCGGGCCGGGCGCTGCTCGCCGGCGGGCTCGCCTCGGTGCTCGCGGCCGTCCCGCTCGGGGTCGCGGCCGGCGCGTCACCGGCCGCCGCCGCCAGCGCGAACGGCGTCTGCCCGGCCGGGGCCCGCGCGGTCACCTACGACCTCGCGGCCTTCTCGGTCGACATCCCGCTCAACGGCTGGGGCGACCACCTGCCGGACGGGGCCGCCTACGCCCTCGCCGGCCGGGACGCGCGCATCGGGGTGCGGGACATGCAGTCCAACCCGAACCTCACCCAGCCCGTCGTCGTCCGCGCGAACCTCGGCGACTGCATCACGGTCGTCCTGCGCAACGACCTGCCGAAGACCGTCGGGATCCACCCCGAGGGCCTCGTGCAGTTCGACCCGGAGACCTCCGACGGCGCGCGGGTCGGGCGCAACCCCGACACCGCGGTCCGGCCCGGCGGGTCCCGCACCTACACCTGGTACGCCGACAGGCTCGGCGAGGCGCCGCTCACGGACGTCGTCAACCTCGACGCCTCCGACGAGGACACGCACACCACCGTGCAGGACGGCCTCTACGGCGCCGTCGTCGTCCACCCGGCCGGCTCGGTCTGGACCAACCCGGTGACCGGCGCGAACCTGCTCGACCCGGCGACGAACCGCGCCGTGGAGACGCAGGTCTACGCCGACGTCGCGACGCCCACCGGGAGCCTGCGCTCCTACGCCGTCGTGCTCCTCGACGAGAACGAGGACGTCCGCGACCGCGCCGGCCGGGCGCCGACCTTCCCCACCACGGGGCTGCCGGACTCGACCTTCGGCCTCAACTACCGCGCCGAGCCGCTGCGCAACCGGCTGCGCGCCGTGCTGGAGCACCGCGGCACGAGGACGCCGGAGAACCCGACGGGGACCGCGAAGACCATCCGGCTGCCCAACGGGCGCACCTTCGAGCCGACCGACCACTTCTGCGACGGGTACGTCCCCGAGCTCGGCACCGTCTCGGCCGACCCCGGCGCCAAGTGCCTCGGCGAGGAGTCGCACCTGCAGTCCTGGGTCTTCGGCGACGAGGGCAAGCTCGTGCGCGCCGTCTCCGGGGGCACCGTCGTCGACTCCGACCTGCTCATCCCCAAGGCCTACGTCGGGGACCCGGTGCAGTTCCACGTCGTCCACCCCGGCGCCAAGGAGACCCACCCCTGGCACCAGCACACGCAGCGCTGGTTCAAGGACCCGAACAACCCCGACTCCCCGCGCAACGACGTGCAGTCCGTCGGGCCGGGCGAGGGCTACCGGATGGAGCTCGAGGGCGGCGCCGGCGGCGTCCAGCGCACCCCCGGGGACTCGATCTTCCACTGCCACCTCTACCCGCACTTCGCGCAGGGGATGTGGGGCCACCTGCGGGTCTTCGACCGGCTCCGGGACGGCACGCAGTCCTACGCCGACGGCACGCCGATCCAGGCGCTGCGGCCCCTGCCCTCGCGGGCCGGTGCCACCGCGGCCCCGACCGCCGAGCAGCCCGGCTTCCCGCTGTTCGTCAAGGGGGACTTCGCCCAGCGCGCGTACCGGCCGCCGAACGCCGTCGTCCGGGACGACTTCGCCGCCCTGCGTCGCCCGGGGGACGCCCCCCGCCGACCGACGGCGCTCGAGGCCGCCTCGATGCCGGCGCTCGACCCGGCCAGGCCCGGCAACGGCGTCGTCGACCCGTGCCCGGCGGCGGCGCCGACCCGGACCTACCGGCCGCACGTCGTCGACGTGCCGATCACGTACAACTCGGCCGGCTGGACCGACCGGCAGGGGCGGGTCTACGTGGACGAGTCGAAGGTGGCCGCCGTCCGGTCCGGGGCCAGCCCACCGGAGCCGTTCACGATCCGGGCCCGGCTCGGGGAGTGCGTGCAGCTGTACACGACGAACGACCTCCATCTCGACGAGGACCCCTCGGTGCCGCTCGACCACGTCAACCGGCTCGACGGCGACTACATGCACGTCGAGGAGACGAGCGAGGTGTCGACGCACGTGCACCTCGTGAAGTTCGACGAGCTCGCCTCGGACGGCACGAGCGTCGGGTGGAACTACTCCAGCTCGGCGATGCCGGGGCAGACCTACGGCTACCGGTGGTTCGTCGACCAGCCGCTGCGCACGGTGTTCTTCCACGACCACCAGTACGCGAACCTGCACCAGCAGAAGGGCTTGTTCGCGGCGATGCACGTCGAGCCGGCGGACGCCACGTGGCACGACCCGCGCACGGGTGCGGCGACCGACGGCACCGGGCCGGTCGCCGACATCCGCTCCCCGAGCGGTCCCGACTTCCGGGAGATCAGCGTCTTCCACTCCGACCGGGTGCCGATGTGGAAGGACGGCGGCCGGGGCGACCCGGTCAACCCGCCGCCCGCGGTCGACGACTACGGCGCGGACCAGGGCGGCTACGCCCTGAACTATCGCAACGAGCCCTTCCAGATCCGCACGAAGCCGGGGGTCGCCGGCCCGAAGGGCGACCCCGCCTACGTGTACTCCTCGGCCGTGCACGGCGATCCGTCGACCCCGGTGTTCCGGGCCTACGCCCAGGACCCCGTCGTCGTCCGCAACGTCGACGGCAGTCACGAGGAGGTGCACACGTTCAACCTCCACGGGCACCGCTGGCTCAACGAGCCGGACAACCCCGCCTCCACGCTCGTCGACACCCAGGCCCTCGCCGTCGCCGAGTACTACAACTACGAGGTGAGCGGTGCCAAGGTGGGCCGCAAGCCGCGCACGACCGGCGGCACGCTGACCCAGGCGCGCAACGCGGCCGAGAACGGGACGCCGAGCATCCTCGCCGGCGGTGCGGGCCGCCCCGGGGACTACCTGTACGGCTCGACGCCGCTGGACGACCAGTGGCTGGGGCTCTGGGGCGTCTTCCGGGTGCCGGCCGGCAAGGTGGCCGACCTCCAGCCGCTGCCGGACCGGTCGGCACCGGGCACGGCGACGTCCCCCTGGCCGGCCCTCGTACCGGGGGCGGCGCTCAACACCAAGCCGCAGAACGCCGTCAACACCTGCCCGGTCGGCGCGCCGCTGCGGACGTACGACGTCGTCGCGATGACCCGGGACGTCGTCTACAACCCCGTGTCGGGCGACCACGACCCGGCCGCCGCGCTCTACGTCCTCGCGTCCGACGAGGCCGCGGTGCGGGCGGGCACGAAGGCTCCCGAGCCGCTCACGCTGCGCGCCAACGCCGGCGACTGCCTCAAGGTCACCCTGACCAACCGGCTGCCGGCGGGCGGGCTGCCCGCTCACACCGGGGACGTGCCGCTGCCCGCGGACGCGCCCTTCCCGCGCAGCGCCCGCGTCTCGCTGCACGCCGCCCTGCTCGACTACGACGTCAAGCGGGCCGACGGCGCCACGGTCGGCTACAACTTCGACCAGACGGTGGCGCCGGGGTCGAGCATCACCGCCTACTGGTCCGTGCCCGCCGAGCTCTCGGGGTCGACCGCGGCGCTCGTCGACCTCGCGGACCGGCGCGGGCACCGGCACCACGGCCTGTTCGGCGGCCTCCTCGTCGAGCCGAAGGGCTCGACGTGGCACTCGCCCACGACGGGTGCCGCGGTGACGACCGGGGCGTCCGCGGTGGTCCGCTGGACCGACGCGGCCGGGGCGAAGCAGGCGTTCCGGGAGTTCACGCTGTACTGGCAGGACGGGCTCAACCTCCGGACGCCGACCGGGGCGCCGGTGCCCGCCGCCGGGGACGTCGACGAGCCCTACGACCTGGGCAACCGGGGGATCAACTACCGGACGGAGCGGTTCGCGCCGCGCCTGGCCCGCGACCCGTCGCTCCCGGACGTGCTCTCCTCGACCGTCCACGGCGACCCGGCGACGCCGGTCCTGCGGGCCTACCGCGGCGACCCCGTCAAGCTGCGGCTCGTCGCGGCGAGCGACCGGGGGCGCGCGCACACGGCGCTGCTGTCCGGGCACGGCTGGACCTACCAGCCCGCGGACCCGGCCTCGACCGTCGTGAGCGCGCGGGGACTGCTCCTGGCGACCCAGGCGTCGTCCGTGGACCTCGTCGGCGGGGCGGGCGGGCCCCGGGGGACGACCGGCGACTTCCTGTACCGGGACGGCAACCAGGTCAACCAGGTGAACGCGGGTCTGTGGGGAATAGTCAGAGTGC
>JBQGCR010000505.1:0-9320 GCA_052038585.1 Kineosporiaceae bacterium | reverse complement strand
CCCCGCCGTCGTCGGTGACGCGCACCGTCCCGGAGCGCCCCGGCCGGGTGACCCGTGGAGCGGTGTACTCGGCGGGCAGCCGCCACGCCGTGCCGTCGTAGGACTGGAGCACCGCGGCCCGCCACAGGTGCGGCGCGCCGGCGGGGACCTCGAGCTGCGGGTCGGTCGGCAGGTCGCCCCGGGTGCGCAGGTCGAGCGTGCCGCCGGTGTACGCGGCGAGCGTCCGGCCGGCGGGCGCGCCGGCCTGCGGGTTCGTCGGGCCCTCGGCGGACGGCGACCGGGCGTCGCCGAGCCCGTCCCCGGCGAGCCCCGCGCCGGCGACGAGGGCGACGAGCGCGACCGCCGCGGCGACCGGTGCGACGTACCAGCGCAGCACGCCGGTGCGCCGGGCCCGGACCGAGCCGGCCCGCCCGGCGGGCAGCGGTCCGCGGCGGTCCGCCTCGCGCCAGGACTGGGCGAGCACCGCCGTCGTCGTCCGCATCCGGTGCGCGGCGACGACGGCGCACAGCGTCGAGACGCAGCCCAGCGCGACGAGCGCGCCCCCGAGGACGCCCGTCGCGACGACCGCCCCGACGAGCTGGAAGAGCGCGACGACCCAGGTCAGCGAGACGAGCGAGCGCCAGACCGGCCGCTCGAGGGTGCCCGCGACGAGGACGACGGCGAGGAACGTCGCCCCGAGCACCGGCACGCCGAAGCCCGGCAGGGCCGCGCTCGCCCCGAGGAGGCCGGCCGCGACGGCGGCCCCGGCCGCGCGCCGGCCGTGCTCGCCCAGCCCGAGCCGGGACGACGCCCACAGGCCGACGCCGCCGAGCACCGCCGCCGCCGCGGCGACGGACGGGTGCCGCAGCGACCCGTTGACGAGCGCCCCGAGCCCGGCGAGCGCGGCGACGCTGACGAAGGCCCGCACCGGCGTCAGGACGCTCACGCCGTCACCACGGTGGCCGGCCGGCCCTCCCGGGCGAAGGCTTCGACGACCCAGCCGCGCACCTCGTCGGCGACGTCGCGCGGGGCGAAGACGACGACGCCGGTGCCCGCCGCGGTCCGCCGGGCCAGGGCGAGGACGTCGTCGCGGCCCAGCGGCCCGACCGTCTCGACGAGCGCGAGGGCGTCGAGCACGGCGAGCGAGGAGGACGTGTCGACGTCGCGCAGCGCGCCGGGCACCACCGGGTCGGGCAGGAGCATCCGGCCCCGGCGGCCGGCGTCGACCGCCGTCGCCAGGCTCCACGCGGCGCTCGCGACGAGCCGCTCCCAGGCCCGGTCCGTGCCGGGCGCACCGGAGGGTCCGGCGAGCACGACGACGACGTCGTCCCCCGTCGTGCGCTCGCGCTCGACGACGACGGGCGTCCCGCGCTTCGCCGTCGAGCGCCAGTGGACGTCCCGGACGGCGTCGCCGGGCCGCAGGTCCCGCAGCGCGTGGAAGTCGGTGCCGCGCCGATCCGGCGCCCCGGACGCGAGGTCGCCGGCGCCGCCGCCGGCGGGCAGGGGCAGCGCGTCCTCCGGCGACGGGTGGACGACCGCGGCGAGCGGCCGCCGCGCCCGGACCGTGCGGCGGACCAGCCCGAAGGGGGCGTCCGTCGTCAACGTGAGGTCGACCCACCGGGTGCGCCCGCGCCGCTGCGGCACCTGGACGAGCCGGACGTCACGCACCTCGCCGGGAGCCATCGGCGGCACGGAGAGGGTCGCGGCGGCGTAGCCGTCGGTGTGCACGAGCAGGACCGCCGGCGGGCTCGAGGCCCGCCCGGAGAGGGTGAGCACGCCCTCGTGCTCGACGGCCTCGCGGGCCACCGCCCGCGGCGGAGGGTCGAGGACGACGCCCCAGCCCATCGAGGGCCGCAGGAGGAAGGAGACGAGCAGCATCGCCAGGCCCAGGCCGCCGGCCGCGGCGAGGGCGGGGCTGCCGCCGCGCAGGCCCGCGACGACGGCGACGACCCCGACGAGGCCGACGACGACCCCGGTGCCGGTCACCGAGAGCGAGTACCGCACGCCGTCGGCCGCGTGCGGGGCGGCGTCCACGGGCGGCCGCTCAGGGCACCGGGACCGGCACGGTGCGCAGCACGTCGACGACGACGCGGTCGGCCGCCTCGCCGAAGGCCCCGACGGTCCCGCCGGGCAGGTGGGCGCCGGCCGCGCTGAGCCCGGCGAGCACGAGCCGGTGCGCGAGCACCGGGACCGCGACCTCGCGGACGTCGTCCGGCCGCACGAAGTCGCGGCCCGCGAGCACCGCCCACGCCTGTGCGCAGCGGACGAGCGTGATCGCCGCCCGGGACGACGCCCCGAGGCGCACCCGCTCGTCGTGCCGGGTGCCCCGGGCGACGGCGAGGGCGTACCCCAGGACGCCGTCGGCGACGTGGACCTGCCGGACGGCGGCCCGCGCGGCGGCGAGCGCGGTGACCCCGACGACCGGGCGCAGCGTCTCCACCGTCGGGCCGGCGAGCTGCTCGCGGACGACGCGGAGCTCGTCGTCGACGCCGAGGCCGCCGAGGCGCACGCGGACGGCGAACCGGTCGAGCTGGCCCTCGGGCAGCGGGTAGGTGCCGTGCTGCTCGACGGGGTTCTGGGTGGCGACGACGAAGAACGGCTCGGGCACGGCGTGCCGGACGCCGTCGGCCGTCACCGCGTGCTCCTCCATGACCTCGAGGAAGGCCGACTGGGTGCGCGGCGGCGTCCGGTTCACCTCGTCGACGAGGACGACGTTGGCGAACACGGGGCCGGGCACGAACGAGAAGGCCCCGGTCCCGGGGTCCCACAGGCTCGACCCGGTGATGTCGGCGGGGAGGAGGTCGGCCGTCGCCTGGACGCGGGCGAAGGACCCGCCGACGCTGCGGGCGACGGCCCGGGCGAGCGTCGTCTTGCCCGTCCCCGGGACGTCCTCGACGAGCACGTGGCCGCCGGCGAGCAGGGCCGCGACGACGAGCCGGACCGGGCGGTCGTAGCCGCGGACGACGCCGGTGACGTTGCCGACGACCGCGCGCGCGACCTGCGTGGCGGCCGAGGACCCGTGCTCGTCCCCCCGCCCCGGTCCGGGCCCCTGACCAGGGGCCGCCGTGGTCGTCACGGCGCACAGCCTACGGGCGGGCGCCGCCGGTGTGCCCGCTCCGCCGATCACCGAGGACGAGGTCGACGTCCCGCACGTCGCCCGCCGGGGTGAAGCCGAGCACGCGCCCGTAGAAGGCGAGCTCGGACTCCAGCGCGGTGACGATGTTCTCGGCGACCCGGAACCCGTGCTGCTCGCCGGGGAAGGCGATGTAGGCGTGCGGTACGCCGTTGGCCCGGACCGCGGCGACGATCGCCTCGGACTGCGCCGGCGGCACGACCTCGTCCTCGAGGCCCTGGAGCACGAGCAGCGGTGCGGCGATCCGGTGCGCGTGGGTGAGCGGCGAGCGGTCCCGGTAGACGTCGGCCGCCTCCGGCAGCGGCCCGACGAGGCCGTCGAGGTAGCGGGACTCGAACTTGTGCGTGTCCGCGGCGAGCGCGGCGAGGTCGGCGACGCCGAACATCGACGTCCCGGCGGCGAAGACGTCCGTCGTCGCGAGCGCGAGCAGCGTGGTGAACCCGCCGGCGCTGCCGCCGCGGATGGCGACCCGGCGCGGGTCGACGAGCCCGGTGCCGGCGAGGTGCCGGACGGCGGCCTCGACGTCCTCGATGTCGACGACGCCCCAGGCCCCGTCGAGGAGCCGGCGGTAGGGGCGGCCGTAGCCGGTGCTGCCGCCGTAGTCGACGTCGACGACGGCGAACCCGCGCGTCGTCCAGTACTGCGTCGAGAGCCGGTACGCGGGCGAGGCCGACGCGGTGGGCCCGCCGTGGACCATGACGAGCAGCGGCGGCCGCTCGCCGTCGGGGGCGCGCAGCCCGTCGCCGGCCGGCGGGTAGAACCAGGCGTGCGCCGTCCGGCCGCCCGCGCTGGGGAAGGTGACGTGCCGGGGACGGCTCACGGACGCCGGCGGCAGCGGCTCGCCCTCGGCCCTCGACAGGCACCGCGGCGCCCCGAGAGCGCCTGCGCCGCAGGGTACCTCGATCACCTCGGCGCCCTGGTCGACGTGCGTGGCGACGCAGAGCAGCCGGTCCCCGTCGACCCGCAGGGACTCCAGCGCCACGGCGGGCACCCGGACGAGGTCGGTCGAGCCGTCCGGCCCGACCCGGCGCAGGGCGGCGCCGTCGCCGTCGGAGAACGTCAGCCACACGGTGCCGTCCGGGCCCGCGGCCCACCGGGACTGGCCGAGCGCCCACGCCGGGCCGCACACCTCGGCGTCGTCGGCGTGCAGCGGGGTGAGCGCACCGGTCGCGGGGTCGACCTCGTGGAGGTTCCACCAGCCGTCGCGGCTGTCGGAGACGACGAGGAGCCGCCCGTCCGGGGTCCACCCCGGCTGGACGAGGCTCGTGCCGGGCCGGTCGACGAGCGCGCGGACGTCCTCGAGCGGCGCGTCCGGCGCGGCGAGCCGTCCGGTCATGAGGCGGACGTCGTCCCACGGCATGTTCGGGTGGTCCCACGCGAGCCAGACGACGGTGCGCCCGTCGGGCGAGACCCGCGGGGCGGCGACGAAGTCGCTGCCTCCCGCGAGCACGGTGACCTCTCCCCCGGCCGCGGGGACGGCGACGACCTCGTTGCGCGCCTCGCCCGGCCCGGTGTGGTCCTCCCGGACGGCGACGACGGTGGCCCCGTCGGGCGTGAGCGCGCCGTCGGCGAAGCGGAAGCCGTGCCGCTCCGGCGGCTCGGGCGTGATCGGGACGGGCGTGCCGCCGGGCTCGACCCGGTGGAGCCGCTGGTCGTCCCACGCGGCGAGGAACACCACGCCGCCGTGCACCCACCAGGCCCCGCCGCCGTACTCGTGGACGCGCGTCCGGGCGCCGACGCCGGCGGGCAGCACCTCCGTCGTCGTGGCGTCGGCGTCGCGCCGGACGACCGCCGTCCGCCCGTTCTCCGCCGGCCGGGACTGGGAGAACCACGTGACCCCGTCCTCGGCGTGCACCTCGAGCGGGCTCACCCCGCCGGTGACGAGCATCCCGGCGGTGACGGGGGACGGCCAGGAGCCGTAGGGCAGCGTCGGCATGGGGCCATGCTGCCCGACGGCCCCGTCACATGGCCTTGACGGCCCCGAGCACCTTGGTCAGGGACTCCTTGGCGTCGCCGAAGAGCAGGCTCGTCGTCGGCTCGTAGAGCAGCTCGTTCTCGATGCCCGCGAAGCCCGGGCGCATCGAGCGCTTGAGGAAGATCGTCTGCTGGGCCTGGGAGACCTCGAGGATCGGCATGCCGTAGATCGGCGCGCTCGGCGTCGTCTTCGCGGCCGGGTTGACGACGTCGTTGGCGCCGACGACGAGGACGACGTCCGCCGTCTTGAACTCGGGGTTGACCTCCTCCATCTCCTTGAGCGCCTCGTACGGCACGTTCGCCTCGGCGAGCAGGACGTTCATGTGGCCGGGCATCCGGCCGGCGACCGGGTGGATGCCGTAGAGCACCTCGACGCCCTTGCCCTCGAGCACCTCGGCGAGCTCACGGATCGTGTGCTGCGCCTGGGCGACCGCGAGGCCGTAGCCGGGGACGACGACGACCTTGCGGGCGTAGCCGAGCAGGATCGCGACGTCGTCGGGGCTGACGCTCGTCACCGGACGGTCCGAGACCGCCGTCGCGCCGGCCGTCGCGCCGCCGCGCAGCGCGCCGAACATGACGCCGCCGACGGAGCGACCCATCGCCGAGGCCATCGCCAGGGTGAGGATCGTGCCCGACGCCCCGACGAGGGTGCCGGCGACGAGCAGGAGGGTGTTCGTCAGGACGAAGCCGCCCGCCGCGACGGTGAGGCCGGTGAAGGCGTTGAGCAGCGAGATGACGATCGGCACGTCCGCACCGCCGACCGGCAGGACGAGCATGACGCCGAGCACGAGACCGAGCACGAGCAGCAGCAGCCCGAGCCACAGGCTCCCGGTGACGAAGACGGCGACTGCGGCACCGACGCCCGCGACGAGCCCGGCCACGAGCAGCGGCGCGGCCCCGGGGATGATGACCGGCCGCGTCGTCATGAGCTCCTGCAGCTTGGCGAACGTCACGCACGAGCCGGAGAAGGAGACCGCACCGACGAGGACGGTGAACGCGATGGCGGCGAGGGCGCCGTAGTGGTCGGAGGCGTCGCCGCCCTCCCGGGCGAGGACGTCCAGCTCGAGGATGGCCACGAGCGCCGCGGCGCCGCCGCCGACGCCGTTGAAGAGCGCGACGAGCTGCGGCATCTGCGTCATCTGGACGCGGTAGGCGGCCGGCACGGCGATCGCTGCACCGACGACGATCGCGACGACGATGAGCGCGAGGTTCTCGAGCTCGGTCGACAGGAAGACCGTGACGAGGGCGATCGCGGCTCCGGTCGCGCCGATGAGGTTGCCGCGCCGCGCGGTCCGCGGGCTCGACAGGCCCTTGAGCGCGAGGATGAAGCAGACCGCGGCGACGAGGTAGGCGACCTCGGTGAGGTTGTCCGAGAACAGCTTCACTTCGCGGCCCCGTCCTTGCTCGACCCCTGCGGAGCGGGCCGGCGGCCCTTGAACATCTCGAGCATCCGGTCGGTGACGACGAAGCCGCCGACGAGGTTGACGGTCGCGAGGACGACGGCGAAGAGCCCGACGGCCAGCGCCCCGGTGGACTCCGCGGTGCCGGCGACGATGACGGCGCCGACGAGGATGATCCCGTGGATCGCGTTGGCGCCGGACATGAGCGGGGTGTGCAGCGTGCTCGACACCTTCGAGACGACCTCGAAGCCGACGAAGACCGCGAGCACGAAGATCGCGAGGAGGGCGACGCCGTCCATCACGCCTCCTTCCGGTTCTGCAGGAGGGCGGCGGTCGGCTCGTGCCGGACGACGCCGTCGTGCGTGAGGCAGGCGCCGGCGACGACCTCGTCGTCGAAGTCCGGCACGACCCCCGCCTCGGTGGTCATGAGCGCGAGCAGGTTCGCGATGTTCTTGGCGTACAGGCGCGAGGCGTCGGCGGGCATGGTGCTCGCGGCGTCCTTCATCCCGACGAGGGTGACGGTGCCGCCGGGCACGTCGAGCAGGACGTCCTCGCCCGCGACCGAGCCCTCGACGTTGCCGCCGGTCTCGGCCGCGAGGTCGACGATCACCGAGCCCGGCCTCATGTCGGCGACCATCGCGGCGGTGAGCAGCCGGGGCGCCGGGCGGCCCGGGACCGAGGCGGTCGTGACGACGACGTCCGCGGCGCTGACGTAGGGCTTCAGGGCGTCCTGCTGGGCCTTCGCCCGGTCGGCGGTCTGCTCCTTGGCGTAGCCACCGGCGCCGTCGACCGCCTCGAGCCCGAGGTCGATGAACGTGCCGCCCATCGACTTCACCTCGTCGGCGCTCGCCGAGCGCACGTCGTAGGCCGAGACGACGCCGCCGAGGCGCTTGGCCGTCGCGATCGCCTGGAGGCCGGCGACCCCGGCGCCGAGGACGAGCACCTTCGCCGGCGGCACCGTGCCGGCCGCCGTCATGAAGAGCGGGAAGAAGCGCGGCAGGCGCATCGCCGCCTCGAGCACGCACCGGTAGCCCGCGACGAGCGCCTGGCTCGTCAGGGCGTCCATCGACTGCGCGCGGCTGATCCGCGGGACGAGCTCCATGGCGAAGCTCGTGATCCGCGCGTCGCGCAGCGCCTCGACCGTCGCGAGCTCCGCCGACGGCGAGCAGAAACCGACGGTGATCGCCCCGGGCTTGAGCTTGGCGACGACCTTGGGGTGCAGCGGCCGGACGTGGAGCAGCACGTCCACCTCCGCGGCCTCGACCGCGGTGACCACCTGGGCCCCGGCGGCGGCGTACGCGTCGTCCGGTGCGAGCGCGGCGGTCCCGGCGCCCGCCTGGACGGCGACCTCCAACCCCGCGCGCACGTACTGCGGGACGACGTCCGGCATGAGCGCCACGCGGCGCTCACCCGGGATGCTCTCGGCAGGAACGGCGACCTTCACCCTGGTGAACCTATCGGCGCGGGGCGACAGGCAGGGGTGAGACGCGCCACGGCAGGACGGCTTGCACGGCGTGAGGCTGTCGACACGCCGCCCGGTGGGCTGTCCGTCATGTGAGGGTGGTGCCGTGCCGGACCGTATCTGTCTCGACGTCGAGATACTTTGCCTCATCACCTCGCCGGGGCACAACCTCTGGTTCCGCTCGCACGACACCGGTGCCGGCCCGGGCGACCACCCGGCGGCGTACCCCGACGCCGTCGACGTCGTCGCCGGCAAGGGCGTGCCCGGGGACCGCTTCTACGGCAAGGCGTCCCGGGCCGCGTCGACGATGACGTTCCTCCCGGTCGAGGCGGTCGACGCCGTCGGCGCCGCGCTCGGCCGGCCGGCCTGGCCCGCCGACGGCTCGCTCGACCCGCGGCTCGCCCGGCGCACCGTCGTCGTCCGCGGGCTCGACGCGAACGCCCTGCGCCGCACCGAGTTCACGCTCGACAGCGGTGACGGGCCGGTCTCCTTCCTCGGGGGCGGCGAGGCGTCCCCGTGCGCGTGGATGGACGTCGTCCTCGCCCCCGGCGCCCGGGACCTGCTGCGCGGCCGCGGCGGGCTGCGGGCCAACCCGACGACCGACGGCCGGCTGCGGGTCGGCCCGGCGGTCCTCACGACGACGGCGGACGTGGACCCCGCCCGCGCCGGGGAGTCCGTCCGCCGCCGCGGCCGCCTGCCCTGACCTCTCGCCCGTCCGGCGCCCGGCTGGTGCGGGCACTTCGGCAGGACACGCCCTCGGCGTGTCCTGCGGATCCGCCCGCACCCGACGCGGCGACCGGCGTGTCCTGCCCGCAGTCGGCTGTTGCACACCTGTGACACGGCGACGACGCCGGCGCGACGCCTGCCGCGCAGGCTCGGTGCCGCGCCGTCCGCCGGGCCGGCGCGGGAGGAGGCGGCGTCATGGGGCAGCAGCAGGTCGACCGGGAGGGGCGGCTCGCGCTCGTCGGGGCGGTGCTCGTCGGGGCGTACGTCGTCGGGCGGGTCCTGCCCTCCCTGCCGGCGTGGCCGGCGCTCCCGCTCGTGCCGTCCGTCACCGTGCCGGCCGTCCTCGGGCCCGAAGGCCGCCTGGCGCTCGTCGTCGCGGCGGCACGGCGCGTCGGCATGCTCGGCTGGCGCACCGCGCGGTGCGGCGGGGGCCGCGGCGGCGGCCGGCCTCGCACTCCTCGCGGGCCTGCACGGCCTCGGCGCGGACCTCGGCGGGCTGCGCCTGTCCGGCGCCGCGGCCGTCGCGGGCGTGCCGCTGGACCTCTCCGGGCTGCAGTCGGTCGCCGGCGCCGTCGCCCGCCAGGTGCTCGGCCCCGCCGTCGGGGGGCCGGCCGGGCTGGTCGGCCTGGCGGCGACCGCCGTCGTC
>JBQGCR010000504.1:0-3466 GCA_052038585.1 Kineosporiaceae bacterium | reverse complement strand
CGCGGAGCACTACGCGATGATCGTCTCCGCGCACGGGCTCAAGCGGGACCTGCCGGGCGACGTCGCCCTCGCCCGCGACCGGATCCGCGAGGGCACGATGGCCGCCGAGGGCGTGCTGCACGACCTCGGCGTCATCCCCATCACGTCCTCCGACGCGCAGGGCATGGGCCGCGCCGGCGAGACGTGGGCGCGCACCTTCGCGCTCGCCGGGGCGATGAAGGCGCAGCGCGGTCCGCTGGACGACGACGCCGACCGGCCGCGGGAGGCCGACAACACGCGCGTGCTGCGCTACCTCGCCAAGCTGACGACCAACCCGGCTCTCGCGCACGGCCTCTCGCACGAGGTCGGCTCGCTGCTGCCCGGCCGGCTCGCCGACCTCGTCCTGTGGGAGCCGGCCTGGTTCGGGGTCAAGCCGTCCCTCGTCCTCAAGGCGGGGCTGCCCGCGTGGGGCGTCGTCGGCGACCCCAACGCGACGATCGACGCCGCCGAGCCGCTCGTCTACGGTCCGCAGGTCGCCGGGTCCGGCGCCGCGCCCGCGGAGGTCTCGGTCCTCTTCACGAACGAGGCGTTCGTCGCGTCCGGGGAGGACCGGCACCCCTCCCGCCGTCGTCGCGTCGCCGTCTCCGGGTGCCGGGGGATCGGGCTGGCCGACCTCGTGCGGCACGGGCGGACCGGGACCGTCGAGGTCGACGCCCGCACCGCCCGGGTGACGCTCGACGGCGACGTGGTCGCCGCCCGACGGCTCGACTCCGTCGCCCTGTCGCGGCTCTACCTGCTCTGAGCCGTCCCGCCCTAGGGTCGCAGCGTGGAGCTCGTCATCGCGCGCAACCCCGTGGCCGACTCGAAGCTGCCCTACCTCCTGCGCGTGCCGCTGCCGGCCCCGCTGGTGTTCCGGACGTCCGGGACGTGGCCGCGCACCAAGGCGCTGTACTGCCACCCCGTCCCGCCCGAGGAGTGGCCGGACGAGCCGGACGTCGTCGAGCGGGTGCCCGTGCGGTCCTGCGTGCGGCGGGGCGCGGCGGTCGACGTCGTCCTCGACCGGGCGCGGGAGAACCGATCGCAGATCGTCTTCACGACGGCCCGGGGGCGCGACGTCGTCTTCTGGCAGACGGCCCGGGTGCGCAAGCAGGCCCGCCCGGACGTCCGGACACCGACGTCACGGGCCGCCGGGCTCGTCGACCTCGAGGTCGTCGTCGACACCCGAGAGCGGTACCCCTGGACGTTCTCCGGCCGGCAGCTGACGACGGTGCGCCGGGCGCTGCCCGTGGGCGACTACGGCGTCGTCGTCGCCGGTCGGCTCGTCGCCGCGGTCGAGCGCAAGAGCGTCGCCGACCTCACCGGGGCGCTGCTCGACGGGCGGCTGCGGTCCCAGCTCGCCGACCTCGCCGCGCTGCCGCGGGCCGCCGTCGTCGTCGAGGAGCGGTACTCGCAGGTGCTGCGCCTGCCGCAGCGGCGACCGGGACCGGTGCTCGACGGCCTCGCCGAGGTGCAGGTCCGCTGGCCCGAGGTGCCGGTCGTCTTCTGCGAGACGCGAGCGCTCGCGGAGGAGTGGACGTACCGGTGGCTCGCGGCGGCGTCCCGCTGGGCCCGCACGGAGGTCGACGTCGGGCTGCGGGTCCCCGGGCTCGGCGACGCGGCCGAGGGCACCCTCGGCGACGTGGCGGCGCCCGAGCCGACCACCGCGGAGGTGCGGGCCTGGGCCCGGACGGCCGGGCTCGCCGTCCCCGACCGCGGGCGGCTGCGTCCGGAGGTCTGGGCGGCGTACCGGGACGCGCACCGGGCCTGACGTGCCCGGCTCGCCGGCCGGTCCGGTCGCCCCGGCGCGCGGGGTGATCGCCGGCGCGGGAGGGTGGGACCGTGCTGCTGCGATCCGTGAGGCCCTGGGCGCGTGAGGCGCCCGTCGACGGCGAGGGCGTCGTCGACGTGCTCGTCGAGGACGGCGTCGTCGTCGCCGTCGGCCCGGACCTGCCGGACCCCGTCGACGGGGTGGTCGAGGACGGCCGCAGGGGTGTCGTCCTGCCGGCGTTCGCCGACGTCCACGCGCACCTGGACTCCACCCGGCTCGGCCTGCCGTTCCGGCCGCACACCGCGGGGCCCGGGCTGGCCGGGCTCGTGCAGAACGACCGCGAGCACTGGCGGTCCGCCGAGCGGTCGGTCGCGGAGCGGGCGACCGCCACGCTCGGGGCGACCGTGGCGTCCGGCGTCACGCGGGTGCGCTCGCACGCGCAGGTCGACACCGACAGCGGGCTCGAGCGGCTCGAGGGCGTGCTCGCCGCGCGGCAGGCGCACGCCGGGCGCGTCGACGTCGAGGTCGTCGCGTTCCCGCAGTGCGGCATCCTGCGCGACCCGGGGACCGAGGCCCTGCTCGCCGCCGCCGTCGACGCCGGGGCAGACCTCGTCGGGGGCATCGACCCGTGCGCCTTCGACCGCGACCCGGTGCGGCACCTCGATGCCGTCTTCGGGCTGGCCGAGCGGGTCGGGCGCGGGGTGGACGTCCACCTCCACGAGACCGGCGAGCTCGGCGCGTTCACGCTCGAGCTCATCTGCGAGCGGGTCGCCGCGCTCGGCATGCAGGGGCTCGTGACGGTCAGCCACGCCTTCGCGCTGTCGAGCGTCGACGCCGCCCGGCAGGAGGCGCTCGTCGCCCTGCTCGCCGCGCACGACGTCGCCGTGACGACCGTCGCCCCCGGCAACCGCGAGCCGCTGCCCGTCGACGCGCTGCGGGCCGCCGGCGTCCGGGTCGGCCTCGGGCAGGACGGGATCCGCGACTACTGGTCGCCGTACGGCGACGGCGACCTCCTCGGCCGGGCCTGGCAGCTGGCGTTCCGGTCGGGCCTGCGCGCCGACGAGGCCGTCGAGGGGTGCGTCGAGGTCGCCTCGCTCGGCGGGGCGTCGGTGCTCGGCGTCGACGTCGCCGGACGCGGCGTCGAGCCCGGTGCTCCCGGGGACCTCGTCGTCGTCGCCTCCGACACCGTCACCGCCGCCGTCATGGACCGGCCGCCGCGGTCGCTCGTGCTCAAGGCGGGGGTCGTCGTGGTCCGGGACGGTGCTCTGGTGTGACCGTCCGGTGACCCGCCGTCGACCCCCGAGGGTGAGTCAGCCGATCCGCGTGGCCAGGGCCTCGGTGTCGTAGTACGTCGCGAAGCGGGTGACCTTGCCGTCGTCGCCGAACTCCAGGAGCGAGACGCCCTGGTACTCGACCTCGCTCCCCCAGCCGATACTGCCCTTGGACGTCCACTCCAGCTCGCCGAGGTCCCCGGCCTCCACGACGCGGCGGAAGTCCGAGCGGATCTCGCCGAACTGGTCGAGGTAGGCCTGCCAGAAGCCCCGGATGCCGTCTGCGCCCTGAGCGGACCCACCCTGCTCGGGACGGACGAGCTCGACGTCGTCGGCGAACACCGCCGCGAACGTGTCGAGGTCCCGGTCGCTCTCGAAGGTCTGCAGGGCGTCGGCGAAGGACTGCGCG
>JBQGCR010000503.1:0-2332 GCA_052038585.1 Kineosporiaceae bacterium | reverse complement strand
TGCGCGAGGGCCCGGATTGGTTCCCGGCGGGGCGCGGGCGTCGCCCCCGTGACCTGCGGCGTACCCCCGGCGGGACTCGAACCCGCACTCGAGCGCTTTTAAGGCGCCTGCCTCTGCCGTTGGGCTACGGGGGCGTGGTGCCTGTCGAGGCTACCCACGCCCGCCGGCCTCAGCGGTGGCGGTGGGTGGTCGCCGTCGCGTTCGCCGCCGTCTCGAACTCGTGGAAGGGCACCGACAGGCTGCCGAGGCTGACGATCTCGCGCTTGAAGAACAGGGCGAGGGTCCAGTCGGCGAGCACGCGGATCTTCCGGTTGAGGGTGGGCACCCGCGACAGGTGGTAGGTGCGGTGCATGAACCACGCCGGCCAGCCCTTGAGCTTGACCCCGTAGACCTGCGCGACGCCCTTGTGCAGGCCGAGGCTCGCCACCGAGCCGGCGTACTTGTGCCGGTAGTCGGTGAGCTCCGCGCCGCGGACGGCGCGGACGAGGTTGTCGGCGAGGTGCTTGGCCTGCCGGACGGCGTGCTGGGCGCTCGGGCCGCACGTCGCCTCGGGGTCGTCGCTGCTCAGGTCCGGCACGGCGCAGGCGTCGCCCGCGCCCCAGGCGTGCTCGACGCCGTCGACCGTGAGGTCGGCCTTGCAGCGCAGCCGGCCGCGCTCGTCGAGCGGGAAGCCGAAGTCGCCGATGACGGGGTTGGCCTTGACGCCGGCGGTCCAGACGAGGGTGTCGGTGGCGAAGCGGCTGCCGTCGGACAGGACGACCTCGCCGTCGACGGCCGACTCCAGGCGGGTGTTGAGCCGCAGGTCGATGTTCCGCTCGGTGAGCTGGCGGATCGTGTACTGCCCCATGTCCGGGCCGACCTCGGGCAGGATCCGCCCGGTCGCCTCGACGAGGACGAAGCGCAGGTCCTCGGCCTCGATGCGGCGGTAGTAGCGCACGGCGTCGCGGGCGAGGTCCTCGAGCTCGGCGAGCGCCTCGACGCCGGCGTAGCCGCCGCCGACGAAGACGAAGGTCAGGGCGCGGCGCCGGCGAGCGGGGTCGTTGGTCGACTCGGCGACGTCGAGGCAGTGGAGGACCTGGTTGCGCAGGTAGATCGCCTCCTCGACCGTCTTGAAGCCGACGCCGGTCTCCGCGAGCCCGGGGATGGGCAGCGTGCGGGCGACCGAGCCGAGCGCGACGACCACCTCGTCGTACTCGAGGTCGTAGTCCGGGCCGTGCATCGGGGACAGGCGCACCGTGCGGCGCTCGTGGTCGACCGCCTCGACGTGGGCGTTGATGATCTCGCACCGGCGCAGGACCCGGCGCAGCGGGACGACGACGTGCCGCGGCGAGAGCGAGCCGGCGGAGGCCTCGGGCAGGAACGGCTGGTACGTCATGTACGAGCGGGGCTCGACGACGGTGATCGTGGCCTCGGTGCGCCGCAGCTTCTGCTGCAGCCGCAGGGCCGTGTAGAGGCCGACGTAGCCGCCGCCGAGGACGACGATCCGGCGCGGGCGGGTTCCTGCGGTGGTGGGCATGGGATCAACGGTAGGGGCTTGTGAATGCGTTCACAAACCGGGGAGGGACCTTCGTCTCTGGTGCTGAGACAACGTTGTCGAGGTCACAGGGCCGCAGGGCCGCCGACCTCCCGGCACAGCGCGAGGACGTCGTCGAGCATCGCCTCGGTGAGCCGGCCGGTGAACGTGTTCTGCTGGCTCACGTGGTAGCTCCCGACGAGGGTGACGACCGTGCCGTCGGCTCGCACGAGCCGGGCCGTCGCCCCGTGGCCGAACCGAGGGCGGGGACGGGTGACGGACCAGCCGGCGCGCCGCGCGAGGGACAGCGCCGCGTCCCAGGCGAAGCCGCCGAGTGCGAGCAGCGCCCGGACGTCGGGCAGCAGCGCCACCTCGCGGTCGAGCCACGGGGCGCACGTGTCGCGCTCCGCCGGCTCGGGCTTGTTGTCGGGCGGCGCGCAGCGCACCGGCGCGACGATGCGGGCCCCGACGAGGCGCTGCCCGTCGCCGGCGGCCGTGCTCGTGGCCTGCGTCGCCAGGCCCGCCCGGTGCAGGGCGGCGAAGATCCAGTCGCCGGAGCGGTCCCCGGTGAAGACGCGGCCGGTCCGGTTGCCGCCGTGGGCGGCCGGGGCGAGCCCGACGACGAGCAGCCACGCCGCGGGGTCGCCCCAGCCCGCGATGGGCCTGCCCCAGTAGGGCTCCGCGGCGTACGCCCGGCGCCGGTTGGTCGCCACCTCCTCGCGCCACGCGACGAGCCGGGGACAGGCCCGGCAGACGCCGAGCCGGGCCTCGAGGACCGGCAGCGAGCGCGGGGACCCCGGGCGCCCCGCCGCGGGCTGC
>JBQGCR010000502.1:0-2264 GCA_052038585.1 Kineosporiaceae bacterium | reverse complement strand
GAGCTGTTCCTCCAGGCGACCGACACCCGGGCGCTGGAGCTGAAGAACCAGGGCGTGCGGCCGCGGGTCTGGTTCGGGGAGCGCTGGATCACCTCGATCTTCGACCTGTTCGAGGAGAACGTGCGCTACTTCCCCTCGCTGCTGCCGGAGATCTCCGACGAGGACCCCGCGGCCGTCCTGGAGTCCGGGAAGGCGCCGCGGCTGCAGGAGCTGCGGCTGCACAACGGGACGATCTACCGCTGGAACCGGCCGATCTACGACGTCGTCGACGGCCGGCCCCACGTGCGCGTCGAGAACCGCGTGCTGCCCGCCGGGCCGACCGTCGTCGACGTCATGGCGAACGCCGCGTTCTACTACGGCGCGCTGCGCGTCCTCGTCGACGAGGACCGCCCGACGTGGACGAAGATGACGTTCCCGACGGCGCAGGAGAACTTCACCGAGTGCGCCCGGCGCGGCATGGACGCCACCGTCTACTGGCCCGGGCTCGGCGAGGTGACCGTCGACGAGCTCGTCCTGCGCCGCCTGCTGCCGATGGCCGCCGAGGGTCTGGACCGCTGGGGCGTCTCGCGGACCGTCGCCGACCGGTACCTCGGGATCATCGAGCAGCGCGCGAAGACCGGCCAGAACGGCGCGGTCTGGCAGGTCGGCACCGTCGGCTCGCTCGAGGCCTCGGGGCTGGACCGCTCGGCGGCGCTGACCCGGATGCTCGAGCTGTACTGCCAGGGGATGCACAGCAACGAACCGGTGCACACCTGGGCGATCGGCTGAGCCGGCGCGACGTCCGGGCGCGGACGAGGACGGCGAGCGCGTAGCCTGCCGCTCACCCCGTCCCCGAAGGTGTCACGGAAGGAGCCGGCCTTGGCCGAGGTCGCACGTCACAAGGTCCTGCTGGACGAGTCGGAGATGCCGACGCAGTGGTACAACATCGTCCCCGACCTGCCGGCGCCGCCCCCGCCGCCGCTGCACCCGGGGACGATGCAGCCGGTCGGCCCCGACGACCTCGCGCCGCTGTTCCCGATGGACCTCATCCTCCAGGAGGTGACGACGGAGCGCTTCGTCGACATCCCGGAGGAGGTCCAGGACGTCTACCGGCTCTGGCGGCCGTCGCCGCTGTACCGGGCGCACCGGCTCGAGAAGGCGCTCGGGACCCCGGCGAAGATCTACTACAAGTACGAGGGCGTCTCGCCCGCCGGGTCGCACAAGCCGAACACCGCTGTGCCGCAGGCGTACTACAACGCCAAGGCCGGCGTCCGGAAGCTGACGACGGAGACCGGCGCCGGCCAGTGGGGCACCTCGCTGGCCTTCGCGTGCTCGGTGTTCGGGCTCGAGTGCGAGGTGTGGCAGGTCGGGGCGTCGTACGACTCCAAGCCCTACCGCCGCATCATGATCGAGACGTTCGGCGGCACCGTGCACCGGTCGCCGTCGGACCTCACCCAGGCCGGCCGGGACATCCTCGCGGAGGCGGGGGAGGGCCACCCGGGCTCGCTCGGCATCGCCATCAGCGAGGCGGTCGAGGTCGCCGCGCAGGACCCGACGGTCCGCTACGCGCTCGGCTCGGTGCTCAACCACGTCCTGCTGCACCAGACGATCATCGGCGAGGAGGCGCTGCTCCAGTTCGCGAAGATCGGCGAGACGCCCGACGTCATCGTCGGGTGCACCGGCGGCGGCTCGAACTTCGGCGGCCTGACCTTCCCCTTCCTGCGCGAGAAGCTCGCCGGGCGGATGTCCCCGACGATCCGCGCGGTCGAGCCGGCGTCGTGCCCGTCGCTGACCCAGGGCGTGTACGCCTACGACTTCGGCGACACCGCCGGCATGACGCCGCTCATGAAGATGCACACGCTCGGGCACGACTTCATCCCCGACCCGATCCACGCCGGCGGCCTGCGCTACCACGGCATGTCGCCGCTGCTGTCGCACGTCTACGAGCTCGGGCTCATCGAGGCGCTCGCCGTCCCGCAGACCGAGTGCTTCTCCGCCGCGGTGCAGTTCGCCCGCACCGAGGGGATCGTCCCGGCGCCGGAGCCGACCCACGCGCTCGCCGCGTGCATCCGGGAGGCGCTGGCGTGCAAGGAGTCCGGCGAGGAGAAGGTCATCCTCACCGCGCTCTGCGGCCACGGCCACCTCGACCTGCCGGCCTACGACGCCTACCTGTCCGGCCGGATGGTCGACGAGGACGTCTCCGCCGAGCGCTTCGCCGACTCGATCGCCGGCATCCCCCAGGTCACCGCCTGACCCCACCCGGGGTGCGGGCAGGACACGCCGAC
>JBQGCR010000501.1:0-3382 GCA_052038585.1 Kineosporiaceae bacterium | reverse complement strand
TCGCGCTGCTCGCGCTGGGGTCTGGGGCGGTCGCGCGACTCCCCCGCGACGTCGTCGTCGAGCCGCAGCGTCAGCCCGATCCGCTTGCGCGGCACGTCGACGTCGAGCACCTTGACCTTGACGACGTCCCCGGGGCGGACGACCTCCCTGGGGTCGGACACGAAGGTCCGGCTCATCGCGGACACGTGGACGAGCCCGTCCTGGTGGACGCCGACGTCGACGAAGGCGCCGAACGCCGCGACGTTCGTCACGACGCCCTCGAGCACCATGCCGCGGCGCAGGTCGTCGAGCGTCTCCACGCCCTCGGCGAAGGTCGCGGTCGCGAACGCCGGGCGCGGGTCCCGGCCGGGCTTGACAAGCTCGGCGAGGATGTCGGTGACGGTCGGCACGCCGAAGCGGTCGTCGGCGAAGTCCTGGGCCCGCAGCGCCGTGAGCGTCGCGGTGTCGCCCATGACGCCCCGGATGTCGCGGCCGGTCGCCGCGAGGATCTTCCGCACGACGGGGTAGGCCTCCGGGTGCACGCCCGACCGGTCGAGCGGGTCGTCGCCGTCGGCGATCCGCAGGAAGCCGGCGGCCTGCTCGAACGCCTTCGGGCCGAGGCGCGGCACCGCCTTGAGCGCCGTCCGGGACCGGAAGGGCCCGTGGGCGTCGCGGTGGTCGACGATGGCGGCGGCGACGGTGTCGCTGAGCCCGGAGACCCTGCGCAGCAACGGGACCGACGCGGTGTTGACGTCGACGCCGACGGCGTTGACGCAGTCCTCGACGACCGTGTCGAGCGAGCGCGACAGCCGGACCTCGGACAGGTCGTGCTGGTACTGCCCGACGCCGATCGACCGCGGGTCGATCTTCACGAGCTCGGCGAGGGGGTCCTGGAGGCGGCGTGCGATCGACACCGCTCCGCGCAGCGACACGTCGAGGCCCGGCAGCTCCGCCGAGGCGTACGCGGACGCGGAGTAGACCGACGCGCCGGCCTCGGAGACGACGGCCTTGACGACGCGCCGCTCGGGCACCGCGGCGACGACCGCCGCCGCGAGGGCGTCCGTCTCGCGGGACGCCGTGCCGTTGCCGATCGCGACGAGCTCGACGTCGTGCGCCCGGACGAGCCGGGTCAGCGTCGCGAGCGCGGCGTCCCACTTCCGCTGCGGCGCATGCGGGTACACCGTGTCGGTGGCGACGACCTTCCCGGTGCCGTCGACGACGGCGACCTTGACCCCGGTGCGCAGCCCCGGGTCCAGGCCCATCGTCGCCCGGGAGCCGGCCGGGGCGGCGAGCAGCAGGTCGCGCAGGTTGCCGGCGAAGACGCGCAGCGCCTCGGTCTCGGCGACCTCCCACAGGCGCGCCCGCAGGTCGAGGTCGAGCCGGACGCCGACCCGGGTGCGCCACGCCCAGCGCACGGTGTCGAGCAGCCACCGGTCGCCCGGCCGGCCGCGGTCGGCGATGCCGAACCGGGCGGCGATGCTCCGCTCGTACGCCGACGGGCCGTCGTCGGTCTGCTCCTCGGGCTCGATCGTCAGCGTGAGCACGTCCTCCTTCTCGCCGCGGAACAGCGCGAGGATCCGGTGCGACTTGAGCCGGGTCAGCGGTTCGGCGAAGGCGAAGTAGTCCGCGAACTTCGCCCCGGCCTCCTCCTTGCCCTCGCGGACGGCGGCGGTGAGCGAGCCCTTGGACCACAGCCGCTCGCGCAGCCCGCCGACGAGGTCGGCGTCCTCGGTGAAGCGCTCGACGAGGATCGAGCGGGCGCCGTCGAGCGCGGCTTGCGCGTCGGCCACGCCGCGATCGGCGTCGACGAAGCGGGCGGCCGTCGTCGCCGGGTCGTGCGTCGGGTCGCCCAGGAGCAGGTCGGCGAGGGGCTCGAGACCGGCCTCGCGGGCGATCTGCGCCTTCGTGCGGCGCTTGGGCTTGAAGGGCAGGTAAACGTCCTCGAGCCGCGCCTTCGTCTCGGCCCCGAGGATCGCGGCCTCGACGTCGGCGTCGAGCCTGCCCTGCGCCCGGACCGACTCCAGGACGACGGCGCGCCGCTCCTCGAGCTCGCGCAGGTACGCCAGGCGCTCCTCGAGCGTGCGCAGCTGGGCGTCGTCGAGGCTGCCGGTGACCTCCTTGCGGTAGCGGGCGACGAACGGGACGGTCGCCCCGCCGTCGAGCAGCCCGACCGCGGCGTGGACCTTCCAGGCGGGCACGTCGAGCTCGGCGGCGATCCGGTCCTCGACCGCGGGCAGGGGCGTCGTCGTCACCCGGCCATTCTCGCCGCAGGGGCCCGCGGCCCGGCCGGAGGGTCGCTGCACAAGTTCGCGGCGTGCCGCCACCCGCGGGAGTGCCCGCCGGCATGCCGGAGTTGTCCCGTTCGTGCCCACCAAGCCCTGGCTCCCCCGGCGCGTGCTCGTCACGGCCTCCGCCGCCGCGACCCCGCACGGCGCGGCGGTCGCGGACCGTGCGGCCGCGGCCGGCGTGGCCGACGTCCGCGTGCTGCCCGGCGACCGGCTGCCCGCCCTCGGCGAGGACTACGCGCTCGCCAAGGCGACCCTCGCCGTCGTCGTCGCACCGCCGTCCAAGCGCCGGCCGCAGCCCATCCCGCCGAGCGCCGACTGGCGGGTCGACCTGGCCGAGGGCTGCCCCGCGCACTGCCAGTACTGCTACCTCGCGGGGTCGCTGTCCGGGCCGCCGGTCACCCGGGTCTACGCGAACGTCGAGGAGGTGCTCGCCGGGATCGCCCCGCTCGTCGGGCAGGGCTCGGTGACGAGCACGAGCGCCGGCCGGGCGCACGAGGGCACGACGTTCGAGACGTCGTGCTACACCGACCCGCTCGCGCTGGAGCACCTCACGGGCTCGCTGTCGGCCGCCGTCCGGCACGTCGGGACGACCGACTTCGGCGGTCCGGTGCAGATGCGCTTCACGACGAAGTTCGCCGACGTCGCGCCGCTGCTCGACCTGCCGCACCACGGTCGCACGCGGGTGCGGATGTCGGTCAACGCCGCGTCCGTCGAGCGCTTCGAGGGCGGGACCGCCAGGATGGGCGAGCGGGTCGCGGCGCTGCGGGCGCTCGCCCTGGCCGGCTACCCGGTCGGCCTCACCGTCGCGCCGATCATGCCGGTCGAGGGGTGGCGCGAGGAGTACGGCGCGCTGCTCGACGCCGTGGCCGCGGCCACCGACGACGTCCCCGGGCTCGACCTCACCGTCGAGTGCATCACCCACCGGTTCACCCCGCGCAGCAAGGAGGTGCTCACCGGCTGGTACCCGCGCACGGGGCTCGAGATGGACGAGGACGCGCGGCGGGCCAAGCGCGGCAAGTACGGCGCGGTCAAGCACGTCTACCCCGCCGACGTCATGCACGACCTGCGCTCGTGGTTCGAGGCGGCGCTGCCCGCGCGCCTGCCCGCGGCGCGGC
>JBQGCR010000500.1:0-4597 GCA_052038585.1 Kineosporiaceae bacterium | reverse complement strand
CCGCGCCTTCGCGGGCGCCCGGTGACCCCGCCGACCCCGGCCGCGACCCCCGTCCCCCTCCCGCGCGCCGAGGCCCTGCCCGGCCTGACGACGCGACCGCTGCACCCAACGGACGCGGCGGCGGTCCACGCCGTCGTCGCCGCGGAGGAGGTGGCCGACACCGGCCGGTGCGGGCTCGCCGTCGAGGACCTCGTCGCGGACTGGGCCCGCCCCGGCGCCGACCTCCCGGGACGCACCCTCGCCTACCTCGACGGCGGGCGGCTCGTCGGCTTCGCCGAGCTGGCCGGTCCGGGTCGCGCCGACGCCGGGGTGCTCCCGAGCCACCACGGCCGCGGCATCGGGACCGCCCTCGCGCGCTGGCTGCGCGAGCGGGCGCGGGCCGAGGGCGCGACGCACCTCGGGACCCAGGTGCCCCGCGACGGCGCGGCGGACCGGTTCCTCGCCGGGCTCGGCTACGGGGTGCGCTGGACCGCCTGGGACCTCGCCCTCCCGCCCGGGGTGTCGGTCCCGGCCCGTCCGCTGCCGCCGGGATGGACGCTGCACGACGCCGACGACGCCGCGCTCGTCGACGCCTGGCGCGTCGTCGAGGCGGCGTTCTCCGAGTGGGGACCCCGCCAACCGGGGCGGCTGGTGGACTCCCGCCCCCGGGTCCCCGCCCGCCCGGGCCCGGCCCCCTGGAACCGGCGGGTCGCGCGCGACGCCGCAGGCGCCGTCCGCGGCGCGGCGCACGTCGTGCTCGCCGGCGACGAGGCCCACGTGGCCCGCCTCGCCGTCGCTGCGGACTCGCGCGGACGCGGCGTCGGCCAGGCGCTGCTCGCCGACGCGCTCACCTGCGCGACGGCCCACGGCGCGCGCCGCTCCACGCTCTCCACGGACAGCCGCGGCAGCGCGCGCTCCCTCTACGAACGCGTCGGGATGGTCGTCGAGTCGACCTGGGTCCAGCGCGTGGTCGAGCTGTGAGCGGCGTGCAGGACGGCCGCAAGCGCGGTGCAAGCGGCCCCCGGGACGGTGGTCCCATGACCACCACGACACTGTTCCGCGGCTCGGCCTGGTGCCTCGTCGCCTCGTTCGTCCTCAGCCTCGCCGGCGGGGTGCTCCACCCCATCGTCGACGGCGCCTCCCACTCCGTGGACTCGATGCTCGCGCCGCTCTCCCCCGAGGCACAGCTCCTCATCTACGCCGGCGCGATCCTCCTCATGCTCGGCCTGCCGGGCGTCTACCTCTGGTTCCGCGAGCCGCTGGGCCGGCTGGGCTTCGCCGGGCTCCTCCTCTACTTCGTCGGCAACGCGCTGAGCGCGCAGTCGCACCTCGTCGTCGAGGCGTTCGTCGGGCCGACCCTCGCGGCCGACCCCGGGGCGCGCCACCTCGTCCCCGACGACGGCTCGATCGTCGCGTCCGGGTCGTTCGTCGCGCTCCAGGTGGTCGGGGGCCTGGTCCTCGTCGGCGGGATGCTCGTCACGGGGGTGGCGCTCGTCCGGGGCCGTGGCCTGCCGACGTGGCTCGGCGCGTTCCTCGTCCTCGGCGCGCTCGCGACCTTCGTGCCGCTGCCGGAGGTGCCGGTGCTGACGGGCCTGCTCATCGAGGTGCCGCGCGGGCTGACCGTCGCGGTCCTCGGGGTCATGATGCTGCGGTCGCTGCGGGCCCGCCCGGGGGCGGCCGTCGGCCACACTGTTCGCCACCCGTCCCTCACGAGCTGATCGGACCCATGCTGCGCGTCGAGTGCCTCGGCACCGTCCGGGCGCGGGCCGCCGGCCACCCCCTCGACCTGGGTGGCCGGCGGCAGCGCTCGGTCCTCGCCGTGCTCGTCGCCGCCCGCGGTCGCACGGTCGCCGCCGACACCTTCGCCGAGGAGGTCTGGGCCGGCGAGCCCCCGCCGAGCGCGTCGAGCGCCCTCCAGGCGTACGTCAGCCGGCTGCGGACGCTGCTCGAGCCGGAGCGCCGACCGCGCGAGCCGGCGCGGGTCATCGTCTCCTCGCCCCCGGGGTACGCGCTCGCGCTGCCCGACGAGGCCGTCGACACCTGGCAGGTCACCTCCCTCGTCCGCCGGGCCGGGGAGGCGGACGACGCGGCCGCGGTCGGGCTCGTCGACGAGGCGCTCGGCCTCTGGGTCGACGAGCCCTTCGCCGAGTTCGCCGCCGAGCCGTGGGCGCGCGACGAGGTCGCCCGGCTCGTCGGGCTGCGGGCCCACGCGGTCGAGCTGCGCGCCGCTGCTGCACTGCGCCTCGGTCGCGTCGCCGAGACCGTCGCCGACCTCGACCTGCACGTCCGCCGCCACCCGCTGCGCGAGTCCGGGGTCGCGTTGCACGCCCGGGCGCTCTACGCCGCCGGGCGGCAGGCGGACGCCCTGGCCGCGATCGGCGACCTGCGCCGCCGCCTCGACGACGAGCTCGGGGTGCGCCCCGGGCCGGAGGTCGCCGCCCTCGAGGTCGACGTCCTCGCGCACGCCGAGCACCTGAGGCCGCCCGTCCCGGCCGCCCCGGTGGTGCTCGCGCCCCCACCGGAGGCGGTGCCGTCCGACGACTCGCTCGTCGGGCGCGACGACGAGACGGCACGCCTGCTGACGGCGGTGCGGCGGGTGCTCGCGAGCGGCCGCCCCGGCGCCGTGTGGGTCGAGGGTGACGCCGGCATCGGCAAGTCGGCCCTGCTCGACGCGGTCTGCGACGCGCTCCTCGCACACGACGACCCGCCGCGTGTCGTGCGGGCCCGCTGCCCGGAGGTGTCCGGAGCGCCCGCCGGCGTGCTGTGGGACGCCGTGCTCCCCCGCCCGGAGGGCACCGACCGCCTCGGCTACCCGCTCGCCGACGCCGTCACGGAGGCGGTGGGCCCCGGCCCCGTCGTCGTCGCCCTCGAGGACCTGCACCGGGCCGACGACCTCAGCCTCCAGGTGCTGCGCCACCTCGTGCAGACCGCCGAGGCACCGATCGCGGTGCTCGGGACCTTCCGCGCCGACGAGGTCGGACCACACCTGACGGCGACCCTGGCCGTCACCGTCGACCGCACCATCGAGCGGCTCTGGCTGCGCGGCCTGCCGGACGACCGCGCGCGCCTGCTGCTGCGCCGGAACGTGACAACCCCTCTCCCGGAACGGGTCTGGCGACGCCTGCTCGACCGAGCTGCGGGCAACCCGCTCTTCCTGCGGCAGCTCGGGCGCCTGGTCTCCGCAGAGGGAGCCGCCGCGGGCGAGCGCCTGCCGCACGGCGTCCGCGAGCTCCTCCGTCGGCGCGTCGAGCGCCTGCCCCCCGCCACGGTCGAGGTCCTCGGACGCGCGGCGGTCCTCGGGCGCGAGGTCGACGTCGACGTGCTCGTCGCCCTCGAGGAGGAGTGGTCGGGGCTCGCGGAGCCGGAGGTCCTCGACCACCTCGACGTCGGGCTCGTGGCGGGGCTGCTCGAGGTGCAGACCGACGGACGGCTCGCCTTCGGGCACGTGCTCGTCCGCGACACCCTCGAGGACACCGTCCCGCCGCTGCGCCGGCGCCGGGTGCACCGGACCGCCCTCGAGGTGCTGCACCGGCTGCGGCCCGACGCCGTCGAGCAGCTGGCCCGGCACGCCTCGGCGTCCCTCGACGCGCGGACGGCGGCCGCCGCGCTCCCGGTCCTGCTCGAGGCCGCCGACCGGGGCGACGACGCCGGTGCGGTCCGGCACCTGCGCGAGGCGCTGCGGGCCCTGGACCTGCTCGGCGCACCCCGCGCCGAGCGGACGGCGGTCCGGCTGCCGCTCGTCGCGGCGCTCGCACGCTCCGGTGACACCCTCGCGGCACGCTCGGAGCGGGCGGTCGCCGTCGCCGAGGCACGCTCGGGCGGGAGCGTGCTCGACGTCGCGCGCGCCTGGACCTGGCCGGCCCCCCTGCTGTGGTCGCGCCGCGCGGCCGAGGACCCGGCGGAGGCGGCGCTCGTCGAGATCGACGACGTGCTGCGGCAGGTCCTGGAGCTGCCGCCCGGTCCCGAGCGCGACGCCCTCGTCGTCGAGCTGCGCTGCGCCGAGGCGCTCGAGAGCGACCCCGGCGACACCCGCCGCGTCGTCGCCGCGTCGGCGGCCGCGCTCGAGGTGGCCGACCGGCTCGGCGACCCGCTGCTCGTGTGCCGCGCCCTCAACGCGGCCTACCTCGGCACCTTCGCCCACCCGACCGACCACCTCGCGGGGACGGCCACCCGGCTCGTCGAGGCCGCCCGCGCGGCCCGGCGCCTCGACTACGAGGCGGTCGGCCACTTCATGCTCCACTCGGCCGCGCTCGGGGAGGGCGACCTCGGTCGCGCCCGGCGGCACGCGCAGGACGCCCTCCGGGTGAGCACCCAGGGGCAGCTGTCCGAGATGCTCCTCGTCGACGCCGTCCTCGGGGCGACGACCGCGCTGCTCGACGGCGACGCGGAGGCCGCGCGCCGGCGGTTCGAGGAGGTGTGCGCCCAGATCACGGCGTCGGGCGACCCCAACGGGCCGCAGATCGAGCTCTGGGCACGCTTCTCGGTCGAGTTCGTCGTCGGCGACACCTCGGGCCTGCTGCCCCGGGTGCGGGCGATGGAGCCCCGGCTGCCCGTCGAGCTCAACGACCTCCTCGTCTGCGCGCTGCTCGACGCCGGCGACACCGACGCCGCCCGGGCG
>JBQGCR010000499.1:0-4436 GCA_052038585.1 Kineosporiaceae bacterium | reverse complement strand
CGGTGCCGGGTGATCGACCAGAAGCCGGAGTTCGGCGGGCCCTCGGGGTTCCAGTGCACCGGCGCCTCGCGGCGCAGCGCGTCGAAGGCCGCCCACGGGGCGCCCTCGGTGAACAGGTCGAGGTTGGACAGGTCGGTGTCGACGGCGTCGTCGTGCGCCGTGCTCGTCGTGGCGGTCATGCGGGGCACTCCTCGGTGGGTCCGGGACGTCAGAGGTGGTAGGCGTACTCGCGGAACTCCCAGTCGGTGACGTACCGGGAGAAGCGCTCGACCTCGTTGCGCTTGTAGGCGAGGAAGGACTCGCAGAAGACGCCGCCGAGCACCTCGCGCAGGTCGGTGTCGGCCTCGAAGGCGTCGAGCGCCGAGGGCAGGTCCTGCGGCAGCATCGGCGCCTTCGTCGCGTCGTAGCCGTAGCCCTCGATCGGGTCCGGCGCGGACAGCCCGTCGCGGATCCCGAGGTAGGCGGCGGCGAGCGTGCCGGCGACGAGCAGGTACGGGTTGGCGGTCGCGTCGCCGAGGCGGACCTCCATCCGGGAGCCCTCGCCCCGCTCGGGCGGGATCCGGACCATCGCGCTGCGCTTGTCGAGGCCCCAGTCGGCCAGCCACGGCGCGAGCGTGTCCGGCCCGAACCGCTTGTAGGAGTTGACCGTCGGGTTGGCCAGCGCCGCCAGGGCCGGGGCGTGCGCCAGGACGCCGGCGACGGCGGCGAGGCCGGTCTTGCTCAGCCCGTGCTCGCCGGCGGGGTCGCCGAAGACGTTGCGGCCGTCCTCGTCGACGAGCGAGGCGTGCAGGTGGAAGCCCGAGCCGCCCTCGTCGTTGAACGGCTTGGCCATGAAGGTCGCCATGAGGCCGTCGAGCCGCGCAATCTCCTGGACCGCGGTCTTGAGCCGGAACGAGCGGTCCGCGGCGTCGAGCGCGGGCCCGTGGTTGAGGTTGATCTCGAACTGGCCGCCGCAGAACTCGTGGTTGGCCGCCGTGACCCGCAGCTGCGCCGCCTTGAGCTGGCGCAGCGCCCGGAGCAGGTGCTGGCGCGGGTCGCCCTTGGTGCCGACGACGTAGACGTTGCCCGGCGCGTCGGCGTAGCGCTTCCACCCGCACGCCGCGGACGCGTCCGGCTCGAGGAGGTAGTACTCGAGCTCCGGCCCGACGAGCGCCCGGACGCCGGCGTCGGCGAGGGTCTTCTCGACCCGCTTGAGCACCTGGCGCGGCGCCTCCTCGCAGACCGACCCGTCGGCGTCGAGCACCTCCCCGACGGCCCACGCGGCGCCGGGGCACCACGGGATCGGCGTGAGCGTCGACAGGTCGGGGACGACGTGGATGTCCGGCAGGCCCTCCTCGAGCCCGCCGGCCACGGGCACGACGTCGCCCATCGGGGTGGTGTGGAAGACCGCGCGGCAGAAGGCGAGGCCGTGGCCCATGGCGGTCGGGAGCTCGTCGACGAGCACGTCCCGTCCGCGGTCGACGCCGATGTTGTCGGCGTACGAGACGCGGACGACGTCGATTCCCTGCTCACGCAGGTTCTCCATCGTCCGGGAGACGTCGGGCGCGGGGTGGACCACGGGACCTCCAGGGGTTCGTTTGGTGCCGAACAATACGTGCGTCGCCGCCCGGCATCAAGGGTTGACCGGCAGCCACGGGGGGCCTAACGTTCGGGTCCAAACGATCCTGACGCGTCAGGCATCGGCCCCACGGGAAGGAGCCGTCATGGGAGAGGTCGTCGGAGCGGGTCTGCTCGCCCACGTGCCCACGATCATGCTGCCGGAGGAGGTCCGCCGGGAGCTCAACCACGGCGAGGACAGCACCCTCGTCGCCGGCCTCGAGCGGCTGCGCACGGAGGTCTTCGACACCCTCGACTACGACACCGTCGTCGTCCTCGACAGCCACTGGGCGACGACCGTCGAGTACGTCGTCACCGCCCAGGACCGCCGGTCCGGGCTCTTCACCTCCGAGGAGCTGCCGCGCGGGATGAAGCGGATCCCGTACGACTTCCCCGGCGACCCGGAGCTGGCCTTCGCGATCGCGGCGCAGGGCGAGGACCACGGCACGTGGATCACCGCGATCGACGACCACTGCCTGCCGATCTTCTACGCGACGGTCAACCTCTGGCACTTCCTCGGCCGCGGTGCCGACGACAAGCGCTGGATCTCGGTGAGCGTCTGCCAGACCGCCGACACCGAGGACAACCTGCGGGTCGGCCGGGCGATCGGCGCGGCCGTCGCGGCGAGCGACCGCAAGGTGCTCCTGCTCGCCTCGGGGGCGATGAGCCACACGTTCTGGCCGCTGCGCCAGATCCGCGACCACGAGGCCGCCGGCGTCGAGCACATCTTCACGCCGGAGGCCTACGCCGCGGACGTCGAGCGCATGGAGTGGTTCGCCGCCGGCGACCACGCCAAGGTGCTCGAGACGATGCCGGAGTTCCTCCGGTACAAGCCGGAGGCGCGCTTCGCGCACTACCTCATGATGGTCGCGGCCCTCGGCGAGGACCGCTGCACGGCCCCGGGCCGCCGGTTCAGCGAGTACGAGAACTCGGTGGGCACGGGCCAGGTCCACATCTGGTTCGATCGTCCCGAGGCCGGCTGGACCGGTCCCTCCGTCGCTAGGAGCGTGCAGTGAAGGTCGTCGTCGACCCCGCGAAGTGTGCCGACCACGGGCAGTGCGTCTTCGCCGCCCCCGAGGTCTTCCAGCTCGACGAGAACGGCAAGCTCGTCTACGAGCCGCACCCCGACGAGTCGCTGCGCGACGCGGTCGAGGAGGCCATGGACGTCTGCCCGCTGCAGGCCATCGAGATCGAGGACTGAGGGCGGCCCGTGTCCGGACGCATCGTCGTCGTCGGCGCGAGCCTCGGCGGGCTGCGGGCCGCCGAGGCCGTGCTCGCGGCGGGCTGGACCGGGGAGGTCGTCGTCGTCGGCGACGAGCCCCACCTGCCGTACAACCGCCCGCCGCTGTCCAAGGAGGCGCTCGCCGGCGGCGTGACCCATGAGGGCCTCGCCTTCCGGCTGCGCAAGACCGAGGGCAAGGTCGACTGGCGGCTCGGCGTCGGCGCGGTCGAGGTGAACCTCGCCGGTCACGACCTCGTGCTCGCCGACGGCTCGGTGCTCGCCTGGGACGGCCTGGTCGTCGCGACCGGCCTGCGCGCCCGGCGGCTCGCGATCCCCGCCCCGGCCGGGGGCCGGCACGCGGTGCGCACGCTCGAGGACGCCGCCGCGCTGCGCGCGGACCTCGAGGCGGCCCGCCGCGTCGTCGTCGTCGGGGCGGGCTTCATCGGCTGCGAGGTCGCCGCGACCGCGGTCGGCCTGGGCTGCGAGGTCGACGTCGTCGCCCCCGAGGAGGTGCCGCTGCAGCGCCCCCTCGGCCTCGACGTCGGCGCGGCGATGCGCCGCCGGCACGAGGCGCGAGGCGTGCGCTTCCACCTCGGCCGGCTCCCGTCGTCCGTCGAGCCGCGCACCGACGACGACGGCCGCGTCGGCGCCGTCGTCCTCGACGACGGGACCCGGCTCGAGGCGGACGTCGTCGTCGAGGCGCTCGGCTGCCTGCCGAACGTCGAGTGGCTCGCCGGCACCGGGATCGACACCGGTGACGGCGTCCTCGTCGACGGCTGGATGCGCGCGGTCGCCGACGGCTCCCCGCGGGCCGACGTCGTCGCCGTCGGGGACGTCGCCCGGTTCCCCAACGCGCTCTTCGACGACGTCCCGCGACGCGTCGAGCACTGGAACATCCCGACCGAGACCGGCAAGCGGGCCGGTGCCGCGCTCGTCGCCGGGCTCACCGGCGCGCCGCTCGACCCGGCGCCGTTCGCGCCGATGCCCGCGTTCTGGTCCGACCAGTACGGCGAGCGGCTCCAGTCGTTCGGCGCCCTCGGTCTCGGGGACGACGTCAAGGTGCTCGAGGGCGACCTCGACGGCGAGTTCGTCGCCGCGTGGACCCGGCAGGGCCGGCTCGTCGGCGTCGCCGGGATCGGTCTCATGCAGCGGCTCCTCGCCCTGCGGGCCGAGATCGCGCAGGCGGCTGCGCAGGTGTGACCTCTCGACCTGCCCCGTCCCGCGACGTCGAATAGCGTCCGGCGCATCAGGACCGGCAGACCACGAGGGAGATCGGCATGAGCGAGCAGGACGAGACCATCGGCACCGAGGGCCCGGCGGACGGCGGCGCGAGCGGCGTCCCGGGCCAGCAGGACGGCGGTGCCGACGGCGGCGCTGACGGCGGTGCCGACGGCGGCGCCGAGGGTCCCGCGGACGGCGGCGCGGACGGCGTCCCGGGCCAGCAGGACGGCGGTGCCGACGGTGGCGCTGACGGCGGTGCCGACGGTGGCGCCGACTCCGGGGCCGCGGGCGCGTGAGCATCCTCGACGGCCACGCCGTCGGGACCGGCGAGGGGGGGCCGGGGCGCCGGCCCCCCCGCGGCCCGGGGACGCCCCAGCCGGCGGCCACCAGCGGCCGG
>JBQGCR010000498.1:0-4269 GCA_052038585.1 Kineosporiaceae bacterium | reverse complement strand
GGCCGTCGCCGCCGGGCGGACGACGACGGCCGCCCTGCGCGAGGCGTGGGAGATGGTGCTGCTCAACCAGTTCCACGACACCCTCGCCGGGACGTCGGTCGAGGAGGCCTACGTCGACGCGCGCGACCAGCTCGGGCACGCCCGCGCGAGCGCCGACCGGGTGCGCGACGACGCCCTGCAGGCCCTCGCCGCCCGGGTCGACCTGCCCTTCGTCGAGGGCACCCAGTGCTACGTCGTGTTCAACCCGGTCCCGCGGCGGCTCACCCGCACCGTCGAGCTCCTGTCGGTCAACGCCGTCGACGGCCCGGTGCGCGTCGAGGACGTCGCGACCGGGCGCGTGCTGCCCGTGCAGGTGCTCCCCGCGACGTCGACGATGAACGGCTGGGCCCGGCGCCTGCTCGTCCGCACGCCGGTCGGCGGCCTCGGCCACCGGGGGCTGCGCGTCGTCCCGGACCCCGCCGGCGTCACCCGGCCGGTGCCGGCCCGGGACCTGCCGCGCGACGGGCGCGCCGTGCTCGACAACGGTCGGCTCCGGCTCGAGATCGACTGCGTCGTCGGCCGGCCCGTCCACCTCGCGCTGGCGGGCTCGCCCAACCTGCTCGCCGACGCGCCCCACGCGCTCGTCCACGCCGACCCCTCGGACACGTGGGGCCACCGGGTCCGGCGCTTCGACGGCCCGGCCGCCGAGCCGGTGGTCCGGCGGGTCCGCCTCGTCGAGGACGGCCCGGTGCGCACCGCGGTCCGGGTCGAGTCGGCCCTCGACGGCCCGGACGGGACGAGCGTGCTCGTCGAGACCTACCGGCTCGCCGCCGGCGCCCGGCACGTCGACGTCGCCGTCGAGGTCCGCTGGGCGCACCGGCACGCCGTCCTCAAGCTGCGCTGGCCCACCCGGCTCACCGGTGCGGTCGCCCGCTGGGAGACCGCCTACGGCAGCGCGGTCCGGCCCGCGGACGGCAGCGAGCAGCCGCTGCACACGTGGGTCACCGCCCACGGCACCGTCCCCGGCGACGGCGGTCCGGGGACCCGCGCCGGGCTGGCCGTCCTCGCCGACGGGCCCGGCGGCGGGGACGTGCACACCGACACCGGCGCCGCGGACCTCGGGGTCACCGCGGCCCGGTCCCCGCTCTACGCCTGGCACGACCCGGCCCCGGCCGGCGACGCCGCCGACCCGCGCTGGCTCGACCTCGGCGAGCACGCCTTCACCGTGCGCCTCGTGCCGCTCGGCGACGACGCCCGCGTGCCGGTCGACCCGCGGGTCACGCGGGCCGCCGAGACGCTCGCCCACCCCGCCCACGTGCTGCGCGAGGGGGCGCACCCCGGCGCCCTGCCGCCCACCGGGTCCCACGCGTCGGTCGTCGCGGGCACCGCGAGCCTCGCGGCGCTCAAGAGCCCGGAGGACCCCGACCTCGACGCCGTCGTCGTCCGGGTCGCCGAGACGAGCGGGGCGGCGACCACGGCGCGGCTGCGCGTCCTCGGCCGGACCGTGCACGTCGACCTCGGTCCGCACGCCCTGCGCACCCTGCGGGTGCCGGCCGACCCCGCCGCACCGGTCGTCGAGACCGACCTGTGCGAGTGGACCGACGCCGAACGCCCTGCGGCGCAACCGGACCCGCTGCCGCAGCCCGACCCGACGCGAGGGGCGCGGCCATGACGACGACGGCGACGGCCATCCGGCCCTGGCTGCGCACCGACCTCTCCCCGGCCGAGCGGGCCGACGCCCTCCTCGCCCGGATGTCGGTGCCCGAGAAGGTGGCGCAGCTCGTCGGGGTGTGGGTCAACGAGACCGACGAGGCCCAGGCCGACTTCGCCTCCGGCGCCTTCCTCGCCACCCTGCGGGCCACCCACCCCGACGGGGTCGGGACGCTCACCCGGCCCTACGGGTCCGGGCCGACGCCGCCGGTGCTGGCCGCCCGGCAGGTCGAGGCCGTCCAGCGCCACCTCGTCGAGCAGACCCGGCTCGGCATCCCCGCCCTCGTCCACGAGGAGTGCCTCACCGGCCTCATGGCCCCGGGCGCCACCGTCCTGCCGTCGGCGCTCGCGTGGGGCGCGACGTGGAGCCCGGACGACGTCGAGACCGCCGCCGCGGCCGTCGGCGCCCAGCTCGCCGCGCTCGGCGTCCACCTCGGGCTCGCGCCGGTGCTCGACGTCGTCCACGACCACCGCTTCGGCCGGGTCGAGGAGTGCCTCGGCGAGCACCCTGTGCTCGTCGGCGCGCTCGGCGCGGCGTACGTCCGCGGCCTGCAGTCGGCCGGGGTCGCGGCCTGCGCCAAGCACTTCGTCGGCCACGGCGCCCCGGAGGGCGGCCACAACCAGGCCCCGGTGCACGCCGGCTGGCGCGAGCTCGCCGACGTCCACCTCCCGCCCTTCGCCGCGGCCGTCGCCGCCGGCGTCGAGTCCGTCATGAGCGCCTACCACGACGTCGACGGCGACCCCGTCTCCGGCTCGCCCGACCTGCTCGACGGCGTCCTGCGCCGGGACTGGCGCTGGCCCGGCGTCGTCGTCAGCGACTACTGGGCGGTCAACTACCTCATCACCCGGCACCGGGTCGCCGCCGACCGGGAGACGTCCGCCGCGACCGCCGTCGCCGCGGGCGTCGACCTCGAGCTGCCCAAGCCCGACCACTTCCCGCACCTCGTCGACGGCGTCGTCTCCGGCCGGGTGCCGGTCGCGCTCGTCGACGCCGCCGTCCGCCGGGTGCTCGAGCTCAACGTGCGCCTCGGGCTCTTCGAGCGCCCGTACCCGCCGGACCCCGCCGCCGACCTCGACCCTCCGGCCGCGCGGGCAGCGGCCCGCGCGCTCGCCGAGCGCTCGGTCACGCTGCTGCGCAACGACGGGCTCCTGCCGCTGCGGCGCGGCGCGGTCCGCCGGGTCGCCGTCGTCGGCCCCTGGGTCGAGGACCGCAGCGTCCTCGCCGGGAACTACTCCTGGCCGAACCACGTCGGGTACCGGTTCCACGCCGACCGCTTCGCCCAGGGGCCGCACGTCGAGTCCTTCGCCGGTGCGCTGCGGGCCGCGCTGCCCCAGGTCGACCTCGTGGCCGTCCCCGCGTGCCGGCCCGCCGTCGAGACGTCCTCGGTGACCCTCGCCGAGGCGACCTTCCTCGGCGGGGCCAGGCCCGGGTACGTCGACGACGGTGCAGGCATCGCCGAGGCGGTCGCCGCGGCCCGGGACGCCGACGCCGTCGTCCTCGTCGTCGGGGACCGGCCGGGCCACTTCGGCACGGGCACCGTCGGCGAGGGGACCGACCGGGACGAGCTCACGCTGCCCGGCAGCCAGGAGGCGCTCGTCGCCGCGGTGCTCGCCACCGGCACGCCGGCGGCCGTCGTCGTCACCGCCGGCCGCGGGCTCGACCTCGGCGCCTGCGACGGCGCGGCGGCGCTGCTGTCGGTGTGGTTCGGCGGCGAGGAGGGCGCCGGCGCCCTGGCCCGGGTGCTCACCGGCGAGCTCAACCCGTCCGGACGCTGCCCGGTCACCTTCGCCCGCGGGGCGGGCCAGATGCCGCTGCACCACGCGTCGCGGCACCTCGCCCGGCGGCACTACCTCGACGCGACGACCCGGCCCCGGTTCGCCCTCGGGCACGGGCTCGGCTACGCGCCCTTCTCCTACGCCGGCCTCGAGGTGTCCTCGCCGACGCTGCCCGTCGACGGGTCCGTCCGGGTCGCCGTCACCGTGACGAACGACGGGGACGTCGACGGCGAGGACGTCGTCCAGCTCTACGGCCGCGACCACGTCGGCCAGGTCGCCCGGCCCGTCGTCGAGCTGCTCGGCTTCGCGCGCGTCCCGGTGCCGGCGGGGGAGTCGGTGCGGGTGTCGTTCGACGTCCCGGCCGGTGCGTTCGCCTTCGCCGGGCGCCGCGAGCGCGTCGTCGAGCCCGGCACCCACACGCTGTGGGTCGGGGCGAGCGCGGCCGACCTGCGGCTGTCGGCCGACGTCGAGGTGACGGGCCGGACGCTGCCCTACCCTTTGCCGCGGCTCGGCGAGGTCCGCGCCTCATGGACCGCGGCGAGCCGCTCCCACTCGGCGTAGGCGGCGCGGTCGAGGTCGGCGAGCCGGTCGGACCAGAAGAGCATCTCGCCGGCCGCGGCGGCGCGGCGCCCGACGGCCCGCCGGGCCGCGCCGTACGCCGCGTCGGGCACCGGGGCGAGCTGGACGGCGTCGGGGTCGTTGCGCCACAGGCGGTCGTGCACCGGTGCGCGCAGCCGGGACGCCCGCGCGGCGACGGCCAGGCACGCCGCGACGTCCGGGGCGTCGTGCCCCGCCGCGGGGCCG
>JBQGCR010000497.1:0-4973 GCA_052038585.1 Kineosporiaceae bacterium | reverse complement strand
GCGTGGGGTAGGATCGTCGTCGGCCCCCAGGGTTACCCCAGCGGTCCACCGGCTGTGGCGCAGCTTGGTAGCGCACTTGACTGGGGGTCAAGGGGTCGCAGGTTCAAATCCTGTCAGCCCGACGTACGTCAAAGGGTCCGGACCGTCAGGTCCGGACCCTTCGTCGTCTTCCCCGGAGGTTCCGTCAGTCCCAGGGGTTGCCCGTGCCGTCGGCGTCGGCGACCCAGAACCGGCCGATGTTGCCGTCCGCCCAGAAGTTCCAGCCGCCGCCGTCGTGGAACTCCGACATGCGCCAGCCGGTCCCGAACTGGTTGCGGCAGATGGCGTCAGCCTTCGCCTGCGTCGTGAGGGCGGTCCCGAGCACCCGCTGCGTCATCGCCACCCGGCCGGCGGCCCAGCCGCCGTACTCCAGGAACGGCAGGGCCGGCTCGACGCGGCCGTCCTGGCGGATGCACAGCAGCGGCAGGGCGGTCGTCACCGGGGTGTCTCCGGTGTAGGGGTTGGTGCGCTGGTCGCGCGTGGCGTACGTGAGGTCGCGCTCGAAGTCCTTCCACACCGTGAACGAGAGCGCCTTGCCCGTCGTCGTGTCCCACGGGTTGGACCTCTGGTCGTCGATCGACATCCACACGCGGTGTCCTGTGCCCTCGGCGAGGTAGCCGTCGCCCGTCCCGCCGTCCAGGGTCGTCGCCATCCGCCAGGCGGGGCCCAGCCCGCTCGCGCACCGCGCGTCGGCGGCCGCACGGCTCGTCAGCTCGCTGCCCGCCACCCGGCCGAGCGGGTACACCCGGGTCCCGCTCCAGGGCAGGGCGTAGCGCGGCCGGACGACCCCCTCCTCCGGCGGTGGCGGGTTGGTCGTCGTCCGGGCGCAGAGGAGGTTGAGGCGCTCGTCGCACGTGGCGTCCCCGACGACGGAGTCGCTGTGCTGGTCGGCGCGGACGGTGACGAGGGGGCGGCCGCCCTGGGTCGTGCGGAAGCCGAAGACCCAGCTCGTGCCGCGGCACTCGGCCGCGACGCGATCGGTGGACGGCGCGGCGGCGGCGGTCCCGCCGCCGGCGACCGTCGTGACGGCGCCGAGAAGCCCTGCGGCGGCGAGTGCGGCAAGAGTTCTGTATCCCCGTGTGATCTGCATCACATGAGTGAACCAGAAGATCCCAGATTAAGGGTGAGATGTCGGAGATTCGCCCCGGAAAGTGTCCCGTCGTGAGGACTGCTGCCGAGGCGACCGGGGCTCGCGTCGAGCGGTGTCCGCTGGGTGCTGCGGTCTTGGCACGCTGCGCGCCGTCGGGGAGGATGCCCAGTCGAGCGGGAGGGCGGCCCATGGGCGTCGAGGCGTACGACGAGCCGCTGCGCCGGGCGCAGCGGCACGCGATGCGGTGGCTGGACCACGTCGACCGCGGCGAGGTGGTGCCCCGGGCCGACGTCGAGGCCGTCGCGGCGCGGATCCCGGCGCAGGTCCCCGAGGGGCCGACCCCGGCCGCGGACGTGGTCGACCTCCTCGCCGAGGTGACCCGCGGCGGGCTGACGGCGATGCCCTCGGGCCGGTTCTTCGGCTTCGTCATCGGCGGCTCGCAGCCCGCCGCGCTCGCCGCGGACTGGCTCGTCAGCGCGTGGGACCAGAACGCCGCGCTGCGCTTCGCGACGCCGGCGACCGCGGCCGTCGAGGAGGCCGCCGGACGCTGGCTGCTCCAGCTCCTCGGCCTGCCCGACGGCAGCGACGTCGGCTTCGTCACCGGCGCGACGACGGCCAACTTCGTCGCCCTCGCGGCCGCCCGGTCGGCGGTCCTCGCGCGGGCCGGCTGGGACGTCGAGGAGCGGGGGCTCACGGGCGCGCCGCGCGTGCACGTCCTCGTCGGCGCGGAGCGCCACGACACGGTCGACCTCGCGCTGCGCTACCTCGGGCTCGGCCGTCCCGTCGCCGTGGCCGCGGACGACCAGGGCCGGCTCGACCCGGCCGCGCTGGAGCACGCGCTCGACGCCGTCCCGGCCGGCGCGCCCCTCGTCGTCGTCCTCCAGGCGGGCAACGTGCACTCCGGCGCGTTCGACCCCTTCGCGCGGGCCGTGCCGGCCGTCCACGCGCGCGGCGGGTGGGTGCACGTCGACGGGGCCTTCGGGCTGTGGGCCGCTGCGGCGCAACGGCTCCGGCCGCTCATGGCCGGTGCGGCCGACGCCGACTCGTGGGCCACCGACGCGCACAAGACCCTCAACGTGCCCTACGACAGCGGCGTGGTCGTCGTCCGCGACCGCGCGGCGCTGCGCGCCGCGATGAGCATGCACGGCAGCTATCTCGTCCCCGACGTCACGGGGGTCGGGGACCCGCACGACAAGGTCCCCGAGCTGTCCCGCCGGGCCCGCGGCGTGCCCGTCTGGGCGGCGCTGACGGCGCTCGGCCGCAGCGGTGTCGACGCGCTCGTCGACCGGCTCGCCGCCCGCGCGCACCAGCTCGCCGAGGCCCTGCGCGACGAGCCCGGCGTCGAGGTGCTCAACGACGTGCCCTTCACCCAGGTCTGCCTCGCGTTCGGCGACGACGACCGCACCCGGGCCGTGACCCGGCACGTCCTCGCCGAGGGGGCGGTGTGGCTGTCCGGGTCGACGTGGCGCGGCCGGGCCGTCCTGCGCGCGTCGGTGAGCAACTGGTCGACGACGCCCGAGGACGTCGACGCCGCGGTGAGCGCGGTCCGCCGGGCCGTCGCGGCGCTGCCCTGAGCGGGCCGGCCTGCCCGGGTCCGCCCGATCAAGGGCTTCCTCTGGGACGCTGTGCGCGTGGACGGGGGACGCAGCCGCCGCCGCTGGGCAGCGGCCTTCGAGGACAGCCCGACGGCGACCGTGACGACGACGACCGACGGCGTCGTCGTCGACGTCAACCCGGCGGCGACGAGGCTGCTCGGTCGGGCGGCGGAGGACCTCGTCGGCCGGTCGGTCCGGGACGTCGTCGTCCAGCCCGACCGTGCGGCGGGCGACGAGCAGGTCGCCCGCCGCGAGAGCGGCGCGGACCGCGGGACCTTCTACGCCCGCGTGCACACCGCCGGCCCGGACCCGACGTGGGCACGCATCACGTGGGTCGCGCACCCGGCGACGGACGACGACGACGGCTGGGTCTCGGTCTTCCTCGAGGACGCGACGAGCCACGCCGAGCAGGTCATCGACGCCGACGCGGTGCTCTCGGCGATCGAGTCCGAGCGGGCGGCGCTCACCGCCACGCTCGACGCGAGCCCCGACGGCATGGCGCTGCTGCGCGTCCTGCGGGACGACGCGGGCCAGCCCTTCGACGTCGTCCTCGTCCGGCTCAACGCGGCGGGCGCCCCGCCCGGCGGTGAGCCGGCGCACGCCTTCGCCGGCCGCCGCCTGCTCGACTACCTGCCGGAGGCCCGGGACACCGGCCTGTTCGACGCCGTGCTCGAGGCGGCGCGGACCGGGCGACGCGGGCGGCTGCTCGTCGAGACGGACGCGGCGGCCGGCTGGCGGGGCGCCTTCGAGAACGTCGTCGTCCCCATCGACGCCGACCGGGTGCTGTGCTCCTTCCGCGACGTCACGCAGAGCCGCATCGAGGAGCAGCGGCTGCTCCACGCCGCGACCCACGACGCCCTGACCGGCCTGCCGAACCGCGCGCTCCTGCGCGACCGGATCGAGCACGGCCTCCAGCGCGGGCACCGCGACGGCACGCGGATGACGCTCGCCTTCATGGACCTCGACGGGTTCAAGGCGGTCAACGACAGCTACGGGCACCCGGCCGGGGACGTCGTCCTGCGCGAGGTGGCGGACCGGCTGCTGCGAACGGTGCGCGAGCACGACACCGTCGCCCGGCTCGGCGGCGACGAGTTCGTCCTCGCCCTGGAGGACTGCCCCGACGAGTCGGCGTGGTCGACGGTGTACGAGCGGCTCGTCGACGCACTGTCGGCGCCGTTCGTCGTCGCCGGCGACCCGGTGACGCTGCGCGCCAGCGTCGGCGTCGTCCTCGTCGACGGCGCCGACGTCGACGCCCTGCTGCGCGACGCCGACATCGCGATGTACGCGTCGAAGACCGCCGGGCGGGGCCGCTACACGGTCTTCACCGAGCAGCACCGGCGCAGCGCCGTCGACCAGCACATGCTCGAGGCCGACCTCGGGTCCGCGCTCGCCGCACGGCAGTTCGAGCTGCACTACCAGCCGATCGTCGACGTGCGGTCCAGCGGGCAGGTGGGCGCCGAGGCGCTCCTGCGGTGGCGTCACCCGTCGCGAGGGCTCGTCGCCCCGGCGTCGTTCCTCCCGGTCGCCGAGGCCAGCGGCCTCGTCGTCGAGATCGGCGCGTGGGTGCTCGACGAGGCCGTCGCCCACGTGGCCGGGTGGCGCCGGCGGGTGGCGGCCGTGACGCCGCCCGACCGCCTGCCCGTCGTCACGGTCAACGTCAGCGCGCAGCAGCTCGTGCGCAGCGACTTCGCGGCGCTCGTCGCGGAGGTCCTGGCCCGCCACCGCGTCGAGGGGGAGGCCCTCGTCGTCGAGCTCACCGAGTCGCAGATGCTGCCGAGCAGCAGCAGCGTCCTGGACCAGCTCGCGGCGCTGCGCACGCTCGGCGTGCAGGTCGCGGTCGACGACTTCGGCACGGGCTACTCGTCGCTGGCCCACCTCACCGAGCTGCCGGTCGACGTCGTGAAGATCGACCGCGGCTTCATCGAGGGCATCGCCGACGCCCGCCGCGAGGCGGTCCTGCGCTCGACGGTGTCGATGGTCTCGGCCCTCGGCGCGCGCTGCGTCGTCGAGGGCGTCGAGACGACGGCGCAGCGCGACATGGTGACGTCGGTGGGCGCCGACCTCATGCAGGGTTTCCTGCTCGGCCGTCCCGCCCCCGCCGGCGCCTCGACGGGGGACTGAGCGGCGGCTCAGTCCTGTTCCCCCGCCTTGACGGCGATGACAGCGCAGTCCGCGGTGAGCAGGATCCGCTGGGCGTGGCTGCCGAGGAAGAGCTTGCCGACGGGGGAGCGCCGGCGCAGGCCGATGAC
>JBQGCR010000496.1:0-2155 GCA_052038585.1 Kineosporiaceae bacterium | reverse complement strand
TTCGACCCGGCGCTGCGCCGGATGGTCGACTACGACCTCGTCGTCCGGCTCGCCCAGCGCACGAGCGTCGAGCTCGTCGACTTCGTCGGGACGGTGTACGACAACCGGGAGGACTCCGGGCCGCGGATCTCCACGACCGAGTCCCCGCACTGGGACCAGGTCGTCAAGAACCGGCTCTTCCTCGACTGGGACGCCCTGCGCCAGGGGTGCGCGGACCGGGTGCCCGGCCGGGTCAGCGTCCTGCTCGTCGGCGCGGCCGACGCGGCCGTGACCGTCCGTGCCGTGACGCACCTGCGCCGCCACGCGGGCCCCGACGACGACGTGGAGATCGTCGTCCTCGACGACGGCGGTCCGCGCGGACGCTGGCTCGCCCTCGCGACGGCGCTGCGCGACCTGCCCGGGCTGCAGCTGCAGCACTCCTCGCGGACCCTCGGCCCGGTGCTCGGCACGAACGTCGCCTTCGCCCGGTCGACGGGCGAGGTCGTCGTCGTCCTCGGGGCCGACGTCGTCGTCGACGGCCCGTGGTGCGCCCCCCTGCGGGACGCGCTCGCCGCGGACGGCGTGCGGGCGGCCCAGCCGGTGGTGCTCGGCCCCGGCGGGGACGTCGTCACCGTGGGGCTCTCGGCCGCGCCGCCCGCCGACGCCACGGCGGGGACGCCCGCCACGCTGGCCCCCGTCCTGGCCGGGTTCGCCGCGCGCGACGCCGCCTGCCTGGACGGCCACCGGGTCCCGCTGCCCGGCGGTCCGGCCGTCGCCCTCCACGCCCGGGACGTCGCGGCCGGCGGCGGCCTCGACCCGCTGCTGTCGGACGACGTCGCCGCGGCCGACCTTCTCGTCCGGCTCGACGCCGTCGGGACGACCGTCGTGCGCGCGGACGTGGCGGTGCGCCGGCTGTCGCAGCGGCCCGCCGCGTCCCTGCCCGGGGACGACCACGAGCGACGCGTCCTCGTCGAGCGGCAGCACGCGGGGCCCCGGCTGCCCACGGCGGCCGACGACCCCTACGCGGTCCTCGGGCTGCGCCGCACCGGCCCCGGCCCCGGCGACGTCGAGCGACGGCCGGGCGGGCCCGGCGTCCGCCGCTGGGCGATCCGGACCGCGGCCCCGGCCGGCCCGCCCGGGGACTCCTGGGGCGACGTCCACTTCGCCGAGGCCCTGGCCTCCGCGCTCACCGCGCAGGGCGAGCACGCGGTCGTCGACCGGCGCACCGCCCGGCGGGTCGGCGCCCACCTCGACGACGTCGTCCTCGTCCTGCGCGGGCTCGACGTCGTGCCCCCGGTCCCGGGCGCCGTCAACCTCATGTGGGTGATCAGCCACCCCGACGACGTCTCGGCGGAGGAGCTCGCCGGCTACGACGCCGTCCTCGCCGCGAGCCCGAGCTGGGCCCGGGCGACGAGCGCGTCGACCGGCGTCCCGGTGCTCCCCCTGCTCCAGGCCACCGACCCCGACGTGTTCCGGCCCGACGGGGTCCGTCCCGGCACCGGCCCGAGGGTGCTGTTCGTCGGCAACTCCCGCGACGTCGACCGCCCGGTCGTCCGCCACGCGCTCGAGGCCGGGCTCCCGCTGCGGGTCTACGGGTCGGGGTGGCAGGGGCGGCTGGACCCGGCCGTCCTCGCCGGACGCTACGTGGCCAACCGGGACGTGCCCGCGCTGTACCGCAGCGCCGGGGTCGTCATGAACGACCACTGGGCCGACATGGGCCGCGAGGGCTTCCTGTCCAACCGGCTCTTCGACGCGGTGGCCGCGGGGGCCCGGGTCGTCACCGACGACGTCCCCGGGCTGCGCGAGGTGTTCGGACCGGAGGTCCAGGTGGCCTCCTCCGCCGCGGACCTGGCCCGGCTGCTCGGCACGGCGACCACCGCCGCGGACGGCGAGCCCTGGGTCCCGGGCCCTCCCTTCCCGACGGAGGAGGAGCTGCTCGCCGCCAGCGCCCGCGTCCGCGCCGAGCACTCCTTCGCGGCCCGCGCCCGGACCCTGCGGGAGGTGGCCGACCGCGCCCGCGCTCAGGGCCCGCGAGGCGTCGCATGAGAGGCTGGCCGACGCGGCTCGCCGCACCACGACGCCCCGCCCACGCCGAGGAAGGACCCCACCGATGACGCAGCAGGCCGCCGGGGGCGACGGCGCCCGGTCCGGCGAGGGGCAGGACCTCGACGCGCTC